>CAYYDL010000248.1:0-15027 GCA_964470545.1 uncultured Hyphomicrobium sp.
CTGACCTACCCCGATATCGATCCGGTCGCGATCCATCTCGGCCCCATTTCGGTGAAATGGTACGGCCTGTCCTACATGGCGGGGCTTTTGCTCGGGTGGTGGTATATCCGTCGCCTGGTCTCGACGCCGCGGCTCTGGGCCGGCGACAAGGCCCCGCTGACGCTCGAACGCATCGATGATCTGCTGCTCTTCATGACAGGGGCTGTCATCATCGGCGGGCGCCTGGGACAGATCCTGCTTTACGATCCCGACTTCTATTTTTCCCATCCGGCCGAAATGGTGAAGGTTTGGAAGGGCGGCATGAGCTTCCATGGCGCGGTGATCGCGTCGGGCATCTTGCTCATCATCTTCGCGCGCGTCTACAAAGTGTCGGCGCGATCGGTGATGGATATCTGCTGCGCCGCATCGCCATTCGGGCTGTTCTTCGGGCGCATCGCCAATTTCATCAATTCCGAGCACTGGGGGCGTGTCACGGATGCTTGGGTTGGAATGGTTTTCCCCAATGGCGGCGATAATCCGCGCCATCCGAGCCAGCTCTATGAGGCGACGCTCGAAGGCATCGTCATGTTCATCATCATCCGGATTGCGACCCATCACTTCGATACGCTCAAGCGGCCCGGCGTAACCACGGGCATCTGGGCAATCTGGTATGCGATTGCGCGCAGCATCTCTGAATTCTTCCGCGAGCCCGAGCCCGATCACATCTTGAACATCGGGCCCTTCACCGCCGGCCAAGTCTATTGCGTCCCGATGCTTCTGATCGGAATCTATCTGATCTGGTCCGCCTATCGTAAAAGCGAGCCCGGAAAGGCTGCGGTGTGATCGATAACGGGCTACGCCGCGATACTCCCCTATCCCGACGGATCAAGGAACGGATTCGCCGCGACGGACCGATGACGATCGACGCGTATATGTCCGCCTGCCTTTGGGATACGGACTATGGGTACTATCGCCGTCAGCGCGTGTTCGGCGCCTCCGGTGACTTCATCACGGCCGCAGACATCTCGCAGGTTTTCGGCGAGCTTTTGGGCGTCTGGGCTGGCGTTGTGTGGCAGGGCGTTCTCGGCGCCCCAAATCCGATAACGCTCGTTGAATATGGTCCCGGCCGCGGCACCATGATGCGTGATGTGCTTCGCGCCGCTCGTATTGTTCCCGGCTTCGCCAAAGTTGCGCGTGTGCATCTCGTCGAGGCCAGTGACGGCCTGATCGAAATGCAAGGCGCGACACTCGCCGACTTCAGAAACATGCTGAGCTGGGGCCGCGAGCTCGACGAGTTCAATCCGCCCGCCATCATCTTCGCCAACGAGTTCCTCGATGCTTGGCCGGCTGCCCAGTGGATTAAGACAGCCTCCGGTTGGCACATCCGCGCCGTGACGGTCGATGGGTCAGGCGAATTGCAGTTCGCCGCGATCAACGGTGATTGCCCGCGCGAAGCCTTCGAAGCTCTCCTGCCCGATGCACCGCCTGGAACCGTCGTCGAATCCCAGCGCCTCGATCAGCTCGCAGAAGCCTTGAAAGCCCTTGCCGATCGAGGGCCGATCGCCTTCCTGATGATCGATTACGGACACACGACGCCCGCTGCCGGAGACACCCTGCAGGCGATCCGGGAGCACAAATACGAAAGCCCCCTGACCTCACCCGGAGAGGCCGATCTCACCGTTCACGTGAATTTCTACGATCTTGCCTCGACGCTGCACCGCGCCGGTTTGGCGCTCGATGGACCGGTCACACAGGCAGAATTCCTCGGGTCGCTCGGCATCGTCGAAAGAGCGTCCCGTCTGATGGCTGCCAATCCCGCGCGTGCTGCCGAAATCGAAACTGGTGTCGCGCGACTGCTCGCGCCGAACGGCATGGGCTCACGGTTCAAGGTGCTCGCGGCCCGCTCTCCTGGGCTGGCCTCGCTTCCGGGATTCAGTGCTGCGCGCGTTGCGAGCGCCGCGCCGGGACCGGCGTGAGGAGCGACGGGGATGACCCTAACCCCAGTGAAAGCCCAAAATCTGAGTGCCCTTTCCAGCATCCGCCACGGCTTCTTTACGCGGAGCGGTGGCGTCTCCACCGGACTATATGCCAGCCTCAACTGTGGCCTCGGCTCGAATGACGATCCAAACCTCGTCCTCGAAAACCGGCAGCGGATTGGCCGATACTTAGGCGGCGACGATGACAGGTTTGGCGGCGGGGTGATCACACTTTATCAGGAGCACGGCACCATGGCGTTCGAGGTTGCGACGCCGCCATCGCGCGATGCTCTTCCCCATGCCGACGCCGTCGTCTCGATGACGCCGGGCCTCGTCATCGGCGTTCTGACAGCCGATTGCGCGCCCATCCTTTTGGCTGATGCCGAAGCCGGCGTTGTCGCGGCAGCGCATGCCGGGTGGCGCGGCGCACTGAACGGCATCGTCTTAAGCGCCGTTCACGAAATGGAACGCCTTGGCGCTCGTCGCGAGCAGATCGCTGCCACAATCGGACCGTGTATCGGTCAGCGCGCCTACGAGGTCGGCCCGGAATTCGAGGCTACATTTCTTGATCGCGATCCGGGATATGGGGCCTTTTTCACGCGCGAAGGCTCGGAGGCCCGGCCTCATTTCGATCTGGAGGGCTTTGTTGCACGACGCCTCACCGAAGCCGGGGTCGGCAGCGTCGAAGCCGTGTCGCTCTGCACATACGAGAACGAATCGCTTTTCTTCAGCTACAGGCGTAAAATGCGCAGCGGGGAACCGGATTATGGCCGCCAAATCTCCGCCATCGTCGTGGCTTAACGGCATAATCCACAGCGAAGTCCGAGATGACGCCAACGTTTGCCGTGTCGATAACAGTTTCGCCGAGCTGCCGTCTGGACGGGCAGTTCCGGGCTGATCTAGAGGGATAAGGGTCAGTTCCGGTAGTCATTTAGGGAGTTCAGGCCGCGGGGGTAATGTGTTCCGGCCGCCGGGAAGTCGCGGTTGGATAAGGGGGGACGTCGAGTGGCGACCTTAAGCTCTGCTCGGGCGCGCGAGCGCAGGACGCGTCTGTGGACGATCGGGTCAATTCTGTTGGCATCGCTCGTCACGGTTGGACTTTCAGGTTGCGGATCAACATCGAACCTGTTGGGCGGCGGCAGTTCGCCCCCCTCCCAGACATCTCTCGCGATTCCGACGGCGCCTCCGTCGGCGGCACAGACGGCAAAGCTCCAGATCGCGCCTGTCATCGGCTCACCGGATAACGTCTCACACGAGTTGCAATCCCAGCTCGCATCGGCGATCGGGCGCAACGGCATCACGGTCGTGACTGCGAACAATGCGACTGGGGAATATGTCGTCAGGGGCTATATCGTCGCGGCGCGAGAAAGAACGAAGGCCAAGATTTCCTACATCTGGGACGTCACGGATCAGAGCGGCAAGCGCGTTCACCGCATAACGGGCGAAGAGGTCGTCGCGAGCGCAGGGAAGGACCCCTGGTCAGCTGTCACAGGACCGGTCATCGAAAAGATCGCGGACAAGACCTCGAAACAGATCACGGGCTGGTTGTCGACCGCTGGCAGCACCCCGGTCGCATCGAATATCAAGACGCAGTCGACCAACGTCGCATCAGCGTCACGGCCCTCGTCGAGCTACCAGACAGCATCGAATACACCGGCTGCGCCGACGACCGGCAGCATCACGCCGGCAGGACCCATCACCGCGGTCGTGCCGACGGTGACGGGTGCACCGGGTGACGGCAGCACAACGCTCACCGCCGCCATACAGCGCGAGTTGTCGAAGAACGGCCTGAAACTCGCCGGAGGCGCCGACTCCCAGGCGTACAAAGTCGAAGGCAAAGTCGCGATGGGCGCCAGCAAGGACGGTAAGCAACCCATCCAGATCGACTGGAACGTGATCGACCCAAGCGGCAAGAAGCTCGGTACCGTATCGCAGAAGAACGACGTGCCGACGGGTTCGCTTGATGGCGCCTGGGGTAAGACAGCCGATGCGGCAGCGGCAGCGGCTGCACAAGGCATTATCAAGCTGTTACCGGCGAAGAGTGTCGATTAAGCAAATGCCGCGCGGGGTAACCCGCCGGACCGCCTTTATGATAACCCTGGGCTCGGATGTTGAATCGTCCGGGCCCAATTGCTACAAGCCCGCGAATGGTGAAGTTTCTGGAGCGCAAATGCCTTTCGATTCCAAGGGTGACTCCCGGAACCAGGATGGCCGAGGAAAGCTGGGCGTGAAAATCATTGCCGGAAACAGCAATAGGCCACTTGCCGAAGCGATCTGTTCGTATCTGAAGCTTCCCATGGCCAAGGGGCAGGTGAAGCGCTTCGCCGACATGGAAATCTTCGTCGAGATCCAGGAGAACGTCCGCGGCCAGGATGTCTTCGTCATTCAGTCGACGTCTTTTCCCGCCAACGACAACATGATGGAGCTGCTGATCCTGCTCGACGCGCTGAAACGCTCGTCTGCGCGGCGGATCACGGCCGTCATCCCCTACTTTGGCTACGCACGGCAGGACCGCAAACCCGGTCCCCGAACGCCGATTTCAGCGAAGCTCGTCGCCAACCTGATCGAGCGCGCCGGCGCCGACCGCGTTCTGACGCTCGACCTGCATGCCGGTCAGATCCAGGGCTTCTTCGATATCCCGACAGACAATCTCTTCGCCGCCCCGGTCATGACGCGTGACATCGAGGAGCACTACGGCAACACCGACGATATTGTAGTCGTCTCGCCTGACGTCGGCGGCGTCGTTCGCGCCCGCGCGCTGGCCAAGCGCATCACGGCGCCCATCGCTATTTGTGATAAACGGCGCGAACGTCCGGGCGAAAGCGAGGTCATGAACGTCATCGGCGAAGTCGAAGGCAAGCGCTGCATCCTGATCGATGACATCGTCGATTCCGGCGGCACACTCGTCAACGCAGCCGAAGCCCTCCTGAAGAACGGCGCGACCGAAGTCTCGGCCTATATCTCTCACGCCGTGCTGTCCGGAGGCGCCGTCAGCAGGATTCAGAACTCGCGGCTGAAATCGCTCGTCATCACCGATTCGATCCTGCCGACAGAAGCCGTGAAGGCCGCGCGCAACATCCGCGTCATTTCGATCGCCCCGCTCATTGGCGAAGCGATCCTCCGCACAAGCCGCGAAGAAAGCGTCTCGAGCCTCTTCTACTAGAATGTTCCGGCTGTCCGCGGCGCGCGCTTAGTCGTGAACCGGCGCGCAGTCACCGCAGCGGCCGCGGATCTCCATCGTCATTGACCGGATCTTGAAGTCGTTCTTGCCGGCCCAGGTCTGCAAGCTTTTGACCGCGGTCGGGCTGTCGAATTCCTTAACGGTCCCGCAGGAGTCACAAATCGCGAAAACCGCCTTGCCGCTATGATGGGGATGATCGCAGGCGACGAAAGCATTGAGGCTTTCCAGCCGATGCGCGAGACCATCGTCGATCAGCCGCTGCAGGGCACGATAGACGGTCGGCGGCGCGCTGACGCCCTTGGCACGAACTTGTTCGATGAGTTCATAGGCGCTGACAGGCCGCCCGACGCCCCGGAGTGCCTCGACAATGATCTTATCCTGATCGGCCGCGCTGCGGCGTTTGGTCGGCTTCTTGGTCATCACTTCGGGCATCTCCACCACCCAGAATTGCAGGCTACAACGCGGGACTCTGTAAATCGTCTCTTAATATGCTGATTTTCTCGGCAACTTTCCAGTATGCCCAAGTATTCGGGCTCTCGCCCTGGTCTTTCACAGCCGTTGCGTGTCCCGTCAACCCCGGGTATACACGCGCCATCTCATGAAGACATTCCTGAGACGCCGCCCGGCACCCTTGGAGGCCGGCAAGCGGCTTTTGGCTCTTCTGATAGGCAGCAGATCCTTTAACACTCGGAGACGATGCCATGTCTGAGCTGATTACGCTCAAGGCGACGGCGCGCCCGCGTGCCGGCAAGGGGGCCGCACGCCAAGCTCGCCGCGAAGGAAATGTGCCTGCCGTCATCTACGGCAACCAGGAACCCCCCGAAACGATCAGCCTCGAATACAACGAGCTCTGGAAGCAGGTTCTGCGTGGCCACTTCACGTCGACGGCGATTGAGCTCGATGTCGAGGGCAAGAAGCACATCGTGCTCGCCCGCGACGTGCAGGTCGATCCCGTCCGCGATACGCCGCTGCATGTCGATTTCCAGCGCGTCGGCAAGGACGGCGTCATCCGCGTCGCGATCCCGATGCATTTCGTCAACGAATCTCTGTCTCCGGGCCTGAAGCGCGGCGGCGTGCTCAACATCGTGCGCCACGAGGTTGAGGTGTATTGCCCTTATGACAAGATCCCGCGCTTTTTCGAGATCAACCTCGAAGGCATGGAGATCGGCCGCTCGATCCACATCTCGGCTGTTGCGATGCCGGAAGGCGTCACGCCCGTCATCAAGAACCGCGACTTCACGATTGCAACAATCGCGGGCGCGCTGAAGGGCGACGACGAAGCCGCCGCCGCAACGACGGAAGCCGCCGCTGCGCCTGCTGCCGACGCGAAGGCCGCTGCTCCCGCTGCTGGAGCCAAGGCCGCTCCGGCTGCCGCCGCCGCCAAACCCGGCGCGAAGAAGTAACAGTAGAAAAACCCGGCGCAGTCTCGAGATTGCGCCGGTTCTACTTGGAACGGTGCATCCCGCGACTGGCCCGATAATGCCTTGCGCCTTCCGGCCGGCTCTCCGGAGAAAAGTCGGAAGGGGCAATCGAAATGAAGCTCTTTGTTGGACTTGGGAATCCAGGCGAGAAGTATCGCGCCAACCGCCACAATATTGGCTTCATGGCAGTCGACCGCATCGCTGAGCGCAACGGCTTCGGTCCCTGGCGCAAGAAGTTTCAAGGGCTCATTTCGGAAGGTTCGCTCGGCGGCGAACGCGTCACGCTGCTGAAGCCAGAAACGTACATGAACGAGAGTGGCCGCGCCGTTGGCGAAGCGCAGCGCTTTCTCAAGATCCCGCTCTCCGACATTTACGTATTCCACGACGAGTTGGACCTCGCCCCCGGCAAGGTCAAGGTCAAGACCGGCGGCGGCAATGCCGGTCACAACGGCCTGCGTTCGATCACGGCGCACATCGAAAACGACTATAAGCGCGTCCGCCTCGGCATCGGACATCCGGGCTCCAAGGACGTGGTCATCTATCACGTGCTGAACGATTTCGCGAAATCGGACCGCGAATGGGTCGGAGCGCTGCTCGACGCTGTTGCCGATGCCGCACCCTATCTCGCAAAAAGTGATGACGCACGTTTTCTCAGCGACGTCGCACGCTTTACCCAGGAAGAACCTGAGACGTCCCCACGCAAATCCGAACCGGCTTCCAAAGAGACCCCACGACCTCCGAAGGCCTCCGGGCCACACCCCGCAGGTGAACGGGCGTCGAAACGCCAATCCGCTCTCGCCGAGAACTTGAAAAAATGGCTCGGCGCGCGAAAATCCAGCGGCGAAAACGACTAGTGTTTTTGCTGTTGCGATAGTGGGACCAGCCGATGTCGGAGTATCTGGAAGACGGGCGGAGGGACGCGGCCCCGCGTTCCCTTTTCGACCTGATCGCTGGCGCAGTCATTCTGCTTTTCACCGTCGGCGTGTTCAGCAGCGTCGCCTGGGACGCCTATCTTTCGAATGCGAAGGACAAGACCGGCGTCCGGCGGATTGTCGTAAAGCGCTGGAACGATCGCACCCTGGTGTTTCCAATCGAAGGTGAGGATCGCGCCGGCCGCCACGCCCTCTTCGATGTCGTAGTGTTGACGAAGAACTACGGCTGGGTCCGCGGCTCGACCACGGAACTCGAAAAGGATGAGCGCCGACTGTCTCCGGACGAGATCCAGAGCGAGGTTTTGGCGCCACAGCTTCGCGAGGGATTGGGTTCCGCGCGCGGCTTGATCGCTGTCGGGCTCGCGAGTCAGGAGGGCGACGTCGCGCGTGAGGAGCAGCGCGGCGGCCTTCGCGCGATCCGGACCGCACAGTGGGTGCAGCAAGCGCTCGGCGCCCGAGTTCCGATGTGGACCCTGAATCTCGGCCGCTATGTCGATCCGTGCACCGACTGCGAGGATTCCGATACGAGCTGGCAACGGCCGTTCATCGTCATCGCAGTGCGTCAAGCAGATGCAGGCACGCATATTTCCGAGGCTCTCGCCGACGCAATGTCCGGCACCACGAATTTGCCTGCGCCCTCACGCTATTCGACCTTCGCGTTCACGAAATTCGCGCGATGAGCCATAGGGCCGCAGATCGGGCCGATAAGGCTTCACAAGAAGCCATTGCTGCCTTAGCCAATCTCGCAAACACGCCGCCCGCTCGCTACTTTCCTTCTCCCTCGGGAGAAGGTGGCCGAAGGCCGGATGAGGGGTGTGCACGAGCATCAAAGCCCCCTCACCCCAACCCTCTCCCGAGGGAGAGGGAGCACGCGGGGAACGTCCCACAAACGGAAGACAAACTTCATGGGCTTCAAATGCGGCATCGTCGGCTTGCCGAACGTCGGCAAGTCAACCCTCTTCAATGCGCTGACACAGACTGCGCAGGCCGCGGCAGCCAACTATCCTTTCTGTACCATCGAGCCGCACGTCGGTGAGGTGGCAGTCCCAGACCCCCGTCTTGACACCCTCGCGAAAATCGCGGGCAGCAAGGAAATTCTTCCGACCCGCCTGACCTTCGTCGATATTGCGGGCCTTGTTCGTGGCGCGTCGAAAGGCGAAGGCCTCGGTAACAAGTTCCTTTCGCACATCCGCGAGGTCGATGCCGTCGCATACGTGCTGCGTTGCTTCGTCGACGAAGACATCACGCACGTCGAAAATCGCATCGATCCCTTGGCCGATGCCGACGTCGTCGAAACTGAATTGATGCTGGCTGATCTCGAAAGCCTCGAGAAGCGCATCGCCCAAATCGAGAAGAAAGCCAAGACGGGAGATAAGGAAGCGAAGGCCCAATACGCGGTGATGGAAAAGCCGTTGCTTCTATTGCGCGAAGGCAAACCGGCGCGCCTAGCCAAGATGACACCGGAGGAAATGCCCGCCTTCCGCGCCCTCCAACTTCTGACATCGAAACCCGTCGTCTATGTCTGCAATGTTGAGGAAGCTTCCGCAGCCAACGGCAATGCGTATTCGCGGCAAGTGGAAGAGCGCGCGAAGGCCGAAGGCGCCGCCGTCGTCATCATCTCGGCCAAGATCGAAAGCGAATTCGCCGGCCTTGCGCCTGAAGATCGCGACGCATTCCTGTCCGAGATGGGATTAGAGGAACCGGGCCTCAATCGCCTGATCCGCGCCGGCTATGACCTGCTCGACCTTGTGACGTATTTCACCGTCGGCCCTAAAGAGGCGCGGGCCTGGACGATCACACGTGGCACGAAGGCTCCGCAGGCGGCGGGCGTCATCCATACCGACTTCGAAAAAGGCTTCATCCGCGCCGAGACGATCGCATATGACGATTATGTTGCCGGCAACGGCGAAACGGGTGCTAAAGAGGCCGGAAAAATGCGTCTCGAAGGCAAGGACTATGTCGTTCAGGACGGCGACGTCATGCACTTCCGTTTCGCCAACTGATCAGGACAAACGAACAATGGCCGATCAACTCCCTGACCGCCTTTGCAACGATCCCAAAAGCCCGTTCTTCGATGAAGACATCTTGAAGCGCGATATCGGCATCCGCTTCAACGGCGTCGAGAAGACGAACGTCGAGGAATACTGTGTCAGCGAAGGCTGGATCCGCGTCGCGGCAGGGAACGCCAAGGACCGGATGGGGCGGCCCATGACGCTGAAGCTCAAGGGCAAGGTTGAACCGTACGTTAGGGGCGCTTCGTCGTAAGATTCAATGTCCGCGCCGTTTACGCGTCGCAGCGGCCTTACGGGCTGAAGCGCTGCGTGCAGCCGCTGGCCTGGATGCCGACGCCTTGCCGCCAATCCGCCCGCCACGACGGGACGATACGTGCGTTCCTTTCTTCCCACGGCCAGAGCCGCTTTTTTTGCCGCCGCCGCTCTCCTTGTTAACGGTGGCCCACGCACGCCGCTCCGATTCCTTTTTTCCGACGCCGCGCTTCTCGTAGCCTTCTTCGATGTGCTCGGCTTTCCGCTTCTGTTTGCTCGTGTAGCTGGATTTGTCACCTCTCGGCATGAGAGCTCTCCTTCTTTTGCTGGGCGCCGCCTTTGCAACGCGCGAACAGTTCAGAAGTTGCATGAGCTTGCGAGTGCACGGAATGCCGAACCGCATCGACGAGAGGAATGGATGGGCACGTCACTCATGTCGGCAATGAAAAAGGCCCCACATGCGCAGGGCCTCTTCTTTTGTCATCATCGCCGCCGCGGCTATTCCGCAGCTTCAGCGCCTTGCGGCATCTTCTGCTGCTGCGCCGTCTCTGATGCTTTCCATCGCGTCATGTGATCGAGCGCGGCCCGCACGCCCGCTTCGTAATCCGGATGCACCTTCCTGAAATGTCCGAGCTGACGCTCGATGATGAAATCAGGGATGCCCCACATAGCCTCGGCGACATTCGAGAAAAGCCGCGCCTTCTGATCCTTGTTGAAGAGATTGAAGAGCGCCGTCACCTGCCGGTAGTCGTCATTGCCATCGCGATGATTGTAGCGCTCGGCATCGCCCGAGATCTTGAGCGGCGGCTCGGCAGCCGACTTGTCTTCTACCGGACCGCGGAAGGAGTTCGGCTCATAGTAGGCATCGGCATTACCGGTCTCCGGCGCGAAGAACCGCATCGGACCGTCCTTGTGATAGTTATGAACGGGGCAGCGGGCAGCGTTTACCGGCAGATGCTCGTAATGCGTGCCAAGGCGATAGCGGTGCGCGTCGGCGTAAGAGAAGATGCGGGCTTGCAGCATCTTGTCGGGCGAAAATCCGATTCCCGGCACGATGTTCGACGGCGAGAACGCCGCCTGCTCGATTTCCGCGAAATAGTTCTCTGGATTACGGTTCAGTTCGAGAATGCCGACATCGATCGGCGGATAGTCGGCGTGTGGCCACACCTTTGTCAGGTCGAATGGATTGTACCAATGCTTGTCAGCCTCGGCCTCAGGCATGATCTGGACCTGCATTTTCCACTTCGGAAAATCGCCGGACTCGATTGCCGTAAACAGATCTTCCTGGGTCGACTCCCGCGTGCGGCCGACGATCTCGGTCGCTTCTCCGTTGGTCCAATGCTTATGGCCCTGCAGTGTCTTGAAATGGAATTTGACCCAGAACCGCTCGTTATTGGCATTGATGAACGAGTAGGTATGCGAACCGTAGCCGTTCATGTTGCGGACGCCGACCGGCAACCCGCGATCCGACATCAGGATCGTCACCTGATGCAGGCTCTCCGGCGAAAGAGACCAGAAATCCCACATCGCCGTCGGTGAGCGCATGTTGGTTTTCGGGTGACGTTTCTGCGTATGGATGAAATCCGGAAACTTCATCGGATCGCGAACGAAGAACACCGGCGTGTTATTGCCCACGAGATCCCAGTTGCCTTCGCTCGTGTAGAACTTGAGGGCGAAACCTCGGACGTCGCGCTCGGCGTCGGCCGCACCGAGTTCACCCGCAACCGTCGAGAAGCGCGCGATCATGTCGGTCTTCGCGCCCGGCTGCAAAGCCTTCGCCTTTGTGTACTTCGATATATCGCCGGTGATCGTCAGCGTGCCATACGCACCCCAGCCCTTCGCGTGCACCGTGCGCTCCGGGATGCGCTCGCGATTCTGATGCGCGAGCTTTTCAATGAGCTGATAGTCCTGCATCAGCAAAGGACCGCGCGGTCCAGCCGAAAGCGAATTCTGATTGTCAGGAACCGGTGCCCCGGCCGATGTTGTGAGTTTCGTGGTATCGGTCATTGTGATCGTCCTTCCTGGAGGAAACCAAAGAGACCTAAGATCAGAAAAAGTTAATCGACCAATCGAATCTTCAGGAAAATCTTATAAGACAATCTTATCGTGCCAGCGTCCCGTTATGGGGCGATCAGCCCTTTCTATTGGCGTTCTGATTTAGCTCGGCGTTCCTGCCATAGGCTTTAAACCGCTCGGCAATCCGGGCCATCTCATCATCATCGAGAACGTGGGCCTCACCAAGGACAAGTAGTTTGTAATACTGTTCCGACAAGACTTCCACTTCAAGGGCGAGTTCAAGCGCGTGCGCCAGTGACGTCCCACAGGCGATCTGGCCATGATTGGCCATGAGGCACGCGTCCCGCTCGCGAAGTCCGGCGGCAACGTGCTCCGCCAGCCCCTCCGTCCCGAACGTCGCGTATGGTACGCAGGGAATGTCGTTACCGCCCGCAACACCGACCATGTAATGAAACGCCGGAATCGATCGGTGCGCGCATGCAAGCACAGTCGCGTGCGTCGAATGCGTATGAACGAGCGCGCTCCGGTCGGGACGCGCACGGTAGGCAGCAAGATGAAACTGCCATTCGCTCGAAGGCTTGCGCTGACCGTCGGGCACACGTCCGTCAAGCGTCACGAAGACGATATCATCCGGCTCCGTATCCTCATATCGCTTGCCCGTCGGCGTGATGAGCATGCCATCCTTGAAGCGGCACGAAACATTTCCCGATCGCCCGGGCGACAATCCCGAACGGCTCATCGTCAGCGCCGTGGCAATGATGTCTTTTCGTAGGGCTTTCTCGCTTGGCTGTTTCACGTGCTCACGCCGCCGCGCTCGTTTTTTCGGGATAGAGCGATAAAAGACCCTCGCGTGATGCCGCGCAAATGCCGCGTTCTGTGATAAACCCCGTGACGAGCCGAGCCGGTGTCACGTCAAATGCCGGATTGCGCGCATGCGTGCCCTCCGCCGATATCAGGACCGACGCAACGCTGCCGTCCGACAACCGCCCCTGCATGCGCAAAACTTCGTCTTCGCCACGTTCTTCGATCGGAATATCGCTGCCCTTTTTCGTGCGCCAGTCAATCGTCGAAAAGGGAAGCGCAACGTAGAACGGTACGTTGTTATCATGCGCGGCCAGCGCCTTGAGATATGTGCCAATCTTGTTCGCGACGTCGCCGTTCGCCGTCACCCGGTCCGTTCCGACGATAATGAGATCGACCTCACCCTGCTGCATGAAGTGACCGCCCGCGTTGTCGGCGATCAGACTGTGCGGAACGCCGTGCTGGAGCAGCTCGAACGCGGTCAGCGCTGCGCCCTGATTGCGCGGCCGGGTTTCGTCGACCCAGACGTGGATCGGAATTCCCGCGTCATGCGCATGATAGATTGGGGATGTTGCCGTTCCCCAGTCGACGCACGCGAGCCAGCCCGCGTTGCAATGGGTCAGCACATTGACCGGACGGCCGCCCTTCTTCGCAGCGATCTCCCTGATCAATGCAAGCCCGTTGACGCCGATGCGCCGGCACGTCTCAATATCCTCGTCCGCGAGTTCTGCCGCCCGCGCATAGGCAGCTGCAGCCCGCACGCTGGGGGCCAGCGGAGCGAGCGTCGTCCGAAGATCCTCCAGCGCCCAGCACAGATTGACGGCCGTCGGCCGTTGCGCGCCAAGAAATGTCACGGTTCGTTCGAGGTTCGCGTCGGAAGCATCCGTGCGCATCGCGAGCGCCACGCCGTAGGCGGCCGTCACCCCGATCAGCGGCGCCCCCCGCACTTGCATCGTCTTGATGGCGCGCGCCGCATCCTCAACGGTACGGAGCGTCGGCCGTACCACCTCATGCGGCAGCCGCGTCTGGTCGACGATCCCGACCGACCACCCGTCGCTTTCGAGCCAGATCGTGCGCGATGGCACGCCGTCAAGCTTCATAATGTGCCTCCGCGGACGATTTGGCGAAATGAATGATCTCTGCTGCCGCCTCGGCGGGCCGGGTTTGCAACAGCATGTGAGCACCAGGAAGGACGATCATCCGCGTCCTCCCTTTTTCGCAGACCGCCTTCTGCATTGGCGACTTGCGTACCAGCCAGTCGTTGCGTCCGTGAAGCACGAGGACGGGACAGGTGAGGCGTGCAAAATCGGCGCGGACGTCGACTTCTGCGATGGCTCGGATACGCGCATTCCGAACGGAACGGGACAGCGTGCGGACAATTTCGTCGACCTTTCTCACGAGTTCCGGGTCGCCATAGGGCCCCATCAGAATGGCGTCCCTGAGCCGCGATGGCGTCTTTTGTGGATCGATGTGCGTCGCGCGCCGCAGGATACACCCTGGCCAGGGGCTTTTGACAAACGTCGCCGCGAGAACAACGCCCTGCACCTGACGCTTGAGCTGCGTCGCGACGATAATAGCGACCGGTCCGGAGAAGGATTCTCCCAAAAGAAACACGTTTCTGTTCCCGATCGTTTTGCGCACCAGTTCCGCATATCCCGCATATCCGAGCATCGGATCCTGTGGGTAACGGACGATCGTGACCGTCAGATCCTGCGCAAGCCTCTGAGCAACCCGATCGAAAAGATCTCCTGTGCCGTCGAGGCCGGGAAGCAGAACAATCTCGGGTCCGCCGGCCACTTGGGTCATCAATAGTGGACCGGACCAGGTAGAGGAATGTGGAGCCCAGCATCGAGACCGCAAGCGACGCACCTCAGTGCGTACCATTCCGAATAGGGACGCGCGGACCGGTCGATGATCTCAATACCTGGCGCACCGCAAACGGGGCAGTTCTGGACCTTCCCCGGATCGATGCGCCAAGCAGCTATCCGATCAAGCGCTTCGGGAAGATGTTCGGTTTTGAGGTCCACCACCGCTCCTCTAGTGCCCGCCGAAGGCGACGAGCGCATGACTGCTCACGCCGAGATCGTCGAGGCGCTTCATGCCGCCAAGATCCGGCAGATCGACGATGAAAGTCGCGCCAATCACCTCGCCGCCCGAACGCCGGACGAGCTTGACGGCGGCTTCCGCCGTGCCGCCCGTCGCAATCAGATCGTCCACCACGAGCACGCGGCATCCATCCATGATCGCATCTTCATGAACCTCGATCACATCAACGCCATATTCGAGCGTGTACGACTGCCCGATCGTCTTCCACGGCAACTTGCCTTTTTTCCGGATCGGAACGAAGCCGCACTCAAGGCGGTCCGCGATTGCGCCGCCCAGAATGAATCCGCGCGCTTCAATCCCCGCGACCGCATCGATCTTCTTGACCTCGAACGGCATGGCCATGCCCTTGAT
>CAYYDL010000249.1:0-17847 GCA_964470545.1 uncultured Hyphomicrobium sp.
ATTCTCATCGAGTAGCCGGGACGACCGGATGGAATACGACGGGGAAAGCGATGGAAAACGCAGGCGCCGATCTCAAGATCTTGCGGGCTCGTATGGCCGGCATCGGTGCGCAGCTCGGTGGAGATTGGGCGGAGAAGCTCACCGCCCAGCTTCATCTCGATCACAATACGGCCGAGTGCGCATATTGGCATGCCGGCTATCATCAAGCGTTGGCCGACGTTCTTGGGCTTGTCGCAAAGCCCCGCACTATTTCCGACATCGCGGACATGTCCAATCCGCTCCGTGCGGCCGGCTAGGGTGCAAAAAATTTCCGGTCGGCATGAACTGGTGGAACATTTCGCACTCTTTCTCGAACGCCTGCCTCTGCTCTGCGAAGTGACGGAATTTGAACTGCGCCGCGGTTCCGATGTGCGATCTTAATTTTGACTTGAGATCTTCTCCGGCGCTTCCGACATATGTGATCGAGAATCGTCCGAGGTGATCGACAAAGCCGAGCGCATACGCACCGGGGCATTTATCAACGAGTTCCTCTTCTATGGCGTCCGGCGCGAGCGGAAAGGGACCGCGTAGCCCGGTGCCGGTCAGTTCCTGCTGCATCATCTCAGACTACCTAGATATAGAGCGCATTCCCGAGGCGGCCGTTGGTCAGGTCTGCCGTTGCAGCCTGAGGGTTGTCTTCTTTCTGCCGGCGCTGAGGCTGATTGAACATCGCGCCATCGCGGTTCTGTGCATTGCCATCTTGTCGGCCCGCAAATCCCGATCGTGCCTGATCGCCGTCGCGCGGTGGCGATCCGCCCGGCTGCCAATTGCTGGCGTTTGCCGAATTGCTCGCCGAGGCGTCTGTTACCTTCATGCTCGAAACGTCGTAACCCGCGTCGCGCAAACCGCGCTCGAGCGACACACGATCGTCATTCAGCAATTTTGCCGTCGAGGCTTTCGATGCCTCCGCTTCGATGGCAAGCGAATTGGATTTGAGGCTTAACCGAAGTTTCACAGAGCCAAGATCTTCGGGAGACAGAGTCAGATCGAGCGTTCGTAGGACCGGGGGACCAGCGGGCCGATTTGGAGAGGCATTCGACGTCCGTGCTATCGGGTCGGTGGTGCTTCCCGAAAGATTATCGACAATCCCGTTGCGCACCTGGTCGACCGCACTTGTCGGCGTCTGAGCCGGCTTCGCACTTGACGTGAATATCTGATCGATCGAAGGAGACGAATCGGTTTTTGCAATCTTACGTTCCGTTTCCGTCGTATTGGCCGAAGTCGAGCTTTGGAGCTGCGCACGGGTCTGATCGCCATTGCCGGGATTATCCTTGGCTTGGTCGCCTGCATCGCCGAATGACAAGTTCGACGGCGGTTCTATCTCGGGCGTTGCGATAGCATGAGACGGTGTCTTCTGTGACGTCACGGTTGAAGCCGTGGTGGCTTCGGATGGTTTCTCGTTCGACGCTGTTATTGTCGGTGCTTGCGCTAGATTTCGACTGCCGAGCTGGAGCGCCGAAACCTGCATTGCCGCGTTCGTTACAACCTTATTATCGAAGTTCCAATGCGTCTCCTGTCGATCGACTGTTATCGGCGTCGCCGCTTCGTCTGCGTCATTGCCTTTCGCGAGAACCTGTTCGGCAGGTTTGTCTACGACCAACCGCTCGCGAGCATTTGAGAAGATCCGATCTTTCGCGTCCATCAGGGCAAGGATGGTATCCTGCCTCATCAGAGTTACCGCTCGGCCTGTGGCGGGCGATTTATCCGGCAATATTTTTTCGGTGCTGGTGTCGTCCGTCCGCGCGTTATTCGCGACTTGCTGCACGATCGGAAGACTGCCCAAACCGATTTGCGAAAGATCGGTCTTCTTCCCTTTATCGGGTTTCGATGCTTCCTGACCGATGCTGTCGAACGTGTCTTCGAACGATGCGTCGTCGTCGCTTGAATTTGTTTTGCTGTGCTTTCGCTTCGGCGTCTTCTCCGTCTGCTCGACCGTATCGGAACTGTTGAGCTTCGTCGTGGTCGCCTGTTGCGACGTCTCCTCGGTTTGATGTGGCATCTTATCGGAATGTTTTATGTGGCCGCGCCCTCCGCTGCTCGCCATGGAATTTGATGGCAGAAGCGTTTCGGCTCCGCTTTTCGCGGCACTTCCAACTGCGGCCGTCATTTTGTGCTCCCGGAAATAATCAAATCTGCTTCTTTCAAAATAGCGTCGGCATTCTTGAGGGCCGCGAACGCTTTTATTGCGGCCGTGGCCTGGGCGCTGGTCCCTTGCTCGGCCTGAGGGGTGCCGAGCGCCGAAGCCGAAGGCGAATTTTCCATATCGTTGCCGCCGACAACCGTTCTCGCTATGAAACCGGCGACTTCCCGGATCTCGATATCGTCTTCCGAGAGTCGGTCTGCCGTGATCTGGTCAAGAGCCTTAAGGGCCTTCGACGCGTCCGAGGATGGGGCCTCGGCAGCGGCGAGATAGAGACGTGCCCTTTCAATATTTTCCGGGGACGCCTTCTCCATCTTCAAAACTCTGTTCGCCGCTGCGGCGGCGAGCTTGAGACGTCCCTGAAGCAGCGCCTCACCAGCAAGATCAACAAAGAGTTCAGACGCGGCCTCTTCATTGCTTTCGTCAAATGACTCCGCCAAGCGATCGACGGTTGCAGGATTATCCAGCTCAGAGTGTTTCGTGGCGGCCTCGGAAAATTCCCGGAAAAGCTTCCACGCGTAGATGGATCGCCCGAACTCGCGTGCGTAGCTGACCGTCAGCATCAGGGCGCGTTCCGTATTTCCTTCATTGAGAAGTATTGGAATTTCGCGCCGCGCTGCGGCTTCGTCGATCGCCGTGTGTGGGCCAGCCAGTCTCGCATCGTCCAGGAGATCGATGGCCTTCGTGTGATTGTCGTCGAGATAAAGCGATGCCCGGGCTAACGCAAAAGCACCCACGAGGCTGACGTCAAGCGATCGTGGGTCTATACCATCAAACAGAGCGCGGGCCCTTAGCGATTTCCCTTCCGCGAAACTCATGATGCCCGATGCCAAGTTTTGATCGACCGGACTTAGGGTATTGCGATCCACAAGCGACTTCAGGACGTGCGCATCACCACCGCTTAATACGTAGAGCAAGCTTGTGCGGACATTGACGTAATCGCTCCAATCTTCGTCAGTGAAGCGGCGAATCTGACGCGCGATCTCGTTTAAAAGCCGTGCCTGGTCGGCGAGAGCGGCGCGATCTCCGCGGATAATCCGATCCTGTACCGCCCCGAGTTGTTCGACGAGGACAAGCGCGCGTCGCCGTACTTGCATTCTCTCGTTTTCGTCTTCTGCGAAGGTAGGGACACCATGGCCGGGGGCTGCCTTTGCCTCGAGCGGCCCAAAGATGAATGCGGGCCTCAAGTAGATGGCCGCACCGGTGGCGACGCTCGCCAGTGCAAACACTGCTGCTGCTCCGATCAGCGCAAGTCGCATCATTTCCCTGTCTCTTTGACGAGAATGTCGATTCTGCGGTTAGCGGCTGCCAATGTATCCGACGCAACTTTCGGATCGCGATCCGCTCGCCCCTCGATGGCGACGATGCGCTTTTGATCGATCCCGCCGCGCAGAAGCATGTAGTAGGCCATCTGCGCTCTTGCCGATGACAGGCGCCAGTTATCGTAAACGGTGCTGCGATACGGCCGGGAGTCTGTATGACCGCGAATGACAATATCGCCGGCTTTCTGCCCCAAAACCTTGCCGATCTTCTCCATCACCAGGACCAGTTCGGGGCTCGGCTTTGCCGAACCGACTTCGAACATGCCGAAATTGACATCATCCGTTAGACTGATCAGCAGTCCTTCCGGTGTTGCCTTCACTTCAATCAGTGGCAGATCCCGCGAAATATCTGCCACGGCTGCGCTGATCTGCTCCTGAAGATTCTTCGCTTCCTCGTCCTTATCGTGCGTTTTGTCCTGATCCTTGTCGTGAGTCTTGTCCTCTTTATGCGACTGGTCCAGAGTCGTCGGCGTCGTCTTCGTGACGCTGTCCTGCTGTTTCCGCTTATCCGCAATATCATCCGGTGACGCCCGCAATGCGACTTGCCTTTGCGTCTCGTTCTTTGGAAGAGATTTCGCCGCGTTGGCCGCCTCCACGCGTGGGGACTTCGAAGGCGCGGTGGGCGGAACGGGGGCTACTTCCGGCGCGGGCTTCAATGACACCGCCGATTTTCCAGCACGTCTGTTGATGCGATCGAAGGGGTCGCTGACATTGCCATCCGACATTGTCGGTGCTGTCGTCGGCTGGCTTCCGCGCGCTTCGTCAGCGAGCTTTTCCAAAAGATCGCCGGGATTGTCAAAAAGTGCCTGCTCTTTCAGGATTTCGGCACTTTTTCCGCCGGCGGCTGCGCTCATTTTATGCGCGGCCTCGTCATTCGCTTCGCCAATATTTTCCTTACTCTGCTGCTCGGAGACATGCTTTTGCTTGTCGTCGATGATCTGCTTCTCAAAGCCCTTTTTGCTTTTCTCCTGCGACGGCTTCGACTGCATCTCCGTCAAATCGTCGAGGCCCCTCGGCGCCTCGAATCGGTCCGTCAGGCGCATCGGATTGAAATAGGCGGCAACCTGGACGATCGTTTTCTTGTCAGCGGCGTTGATCAGCCACATCACAAGAAAAAATGCCATCATTGCTGTCATGAAATCCGCATACGCAATCTTCCAGACGCCTCCGTGGTGCGGCTCATCGGTGTTGCGCCGTCGGCGGACGATAACCAGCGGCTGCGACGACACGTCTTCCTGGCCCTTGCTCATGATGCGATCGCCTCAAGCTCGGAAATCCACGCCGAAATATTGGCTTCGATTTCGGTGTCTTCGATGTGGGCGCGGATGTCAGCTGTTTGACTTTCGGAATACCCGATTTGAAACGCCTCTGACGGAAGGTGCGAACGCAGATGCTCGACAATTTCGGCAGGCGCTTCGATGTGAACCTTCGCGCCTTCGATAAGCGCCCGTGAAATCGCTTTTTCGAGGTCTTGCAGGGCGCGCGCACGCAGATTTTCGACGAGCCAGGGCCGCAGCAGCTCTGACACCCTCCCTTCGATGCTCCGCTCAATCGATTTCGCGGCGCCTTCCAGACGGGCCATCAGAACATCGGCGCAGTCGCGCTGCCAACTCTGCTTTTCCTCGGCGAGCTGTTCGGAATGACGAGTTCCGAGTTCCGTAAGGAGAAGTTCCGAATCCGCTTCGGCTTCGGTGCGGCCTTCCGCATGGCCTTGCCGATAGCCATCCTCGAATGCCGCCTTCACTTGAGCTTGATAGTCCGGCGCGTCGTCGCCTGAAGACGCGCGATCAAAATCCGTCAAGAGAGAGAACGCCGGACTATGAAGTCGCGTCTTCATCCGTTCTTGACCCAATGCTTCATGATCGCAGTCGCCTGCTCTTCGTCACGGTCGATTATCGCGCCGAGTTTCTCGACGGGGCCTAGTGCGAGCGAGCGGCCAAACGAAAGTCCCGTGCCAAAATCGGATGGTGCGGCGCTCGCCAATCCGTCGAATGGATTGGCCCCGGGTTCCAATAATGGCGAAGCCATTTCCGGCATGTCGAGCGGCGCGGCACCCGTGCCGGTGATCGCTGGGATCGGCGACTCGAGCGCGCCCGCCGAGCTTGCACTTTCGATGGCCGGTGCGGAGCCTGAAAGCAGCGTGCGCATGATCGGACGGAAGCCCGCCATCACGGCGATCGCCACAACGAGAAGGATCGTCAGCGATTTTATGCCGGTTCCCGCCAATCCAACCAGAATGGACGCCCATGCCGCTCCGGATGCACCGTCAGAATCGAACGGTGATGGTGCGAAATCGACCGCAGCAACGCTGATCTTATCGCCGCGTTTTTCATCGATACCGGCAGCCGACAGCGCGAGCTTCTCAATTTCGGCGACCTGCTTGTCGATCTCCTCGGGCTTGGCGTCTTTACCTACCACGTCCAGGAGGCGTTTCTTATTGACGACGATTGCAACCGAGATGTTATCGACTTTATAGCCCTCGCTTGTGGTTGAGGCCGATTTCGAGCTGATCTCGTAGTTGGTCGTCTCTTCCTTGCGATCCTGCGCCCGCTTCGTCTGGTCCTTGTTGTTGTTGGCCTCGTTCGGAATATTCTGTTCGACGCTGACGTTCGTCTTTCCTGACGCATCCTGCGAGCTTTGTGCTTCCTTGATGAACCGCGTGGAACGTTCGACTTTGCTGTCAGGGTCGTACTTTGTCTCGGTGCTTTGATGCTTGTCGATATTCAAGCGCGCCATAGCGCTGACCTGGAAATTGTCGAGGCCCAGATAAGGCGACAGCGTTCGGCGGACACTATCCTGCACCTGCTGCGCGACCGTTCGCTCGAGTTCAAGCATTTGAACCGGGGCGTCGCCTTCGAGAGTCTTGTTGCCTCCAAGAATTGATCCGTCAGTACCGATCACCTGCACTTCGTTGGGCGTCATCTCGGGGATCGCCGCTGCCACGAGGTGTTTGATTGCGGGCGCTGCCGATGCGTCGCCGGCAATATCCGTCCTGATCACGACGGAGGCAGAAGGCTCCTGCTTTTTAACGCGGAGTGCGTTCTGATCCGGAAGGAAGATGTGAACGCGGGCTGCCCGTACGCCCTTCAGGTATTGAATTGTCCGCGACAGCTCGCCTTCGAGCGCCCTCACGCGCGTGATCTCTTGCATGAACGACGTCAGTCCGAGCGCTCCGAGCTTATCGAAGAGCTCGTATCCTGCGGTCTGGCTGCCCGGCAGTCCCTTTTCGGCAAGGAGTGCGCGCGCCTGTGCCGTTTCGCCGACAGGCACACTCAGCTTCGTGCCGTCGATGCTGCTTTCAAATGGAATGCCTGCTTCGGTGAGCGTCGCGCCCATGCGGCTTATGTCGGGGGGCGTCAAACCGACGTAGAGAGTTTCGTAACTTGAGCGCGATGCGAAGTAACTGCCGACCGTAATGAGCGCGAAGACAAATGCGCCAGCGGCACCCAGGGCTATCAGCCGCTGGCGTCCGAGACCCAAAATACTGCGATAGAGATTCTCAAGCTGACGCCAATCCATCTCACGACCCTGCCGGCAAAATTCCCCCTGACGGTAGAAAGGGAACCTTGTGCAAAGGTGACGGGCCGCACCCGAGGAATTGTCATCCGTGACAACGGATCGGTTCCTAGGGTGCGGCCCTGTCAGAAAACGTCAGGATTGGGTCCGCCGGGATGGGAGCCCGGCACCTAACCGGCGCCGGGCCTCAATCATTAGCGGAAGAGCGAGAGGATGTTCTGGCTCGACTGGTTGGCGATGCTGAGCGCCTGGACACCGAGCTGCTGCTTGACCTGGAGAGCCTGCAACTTTGTCGATTCCTCGTTCATGTCGGCATCAACCAGCTGCGAAATGCCGGTGCTGATCGTGTCCATGAGCGACGAGACGAAATCGGTCTGCAGATCGATGCGCTGCTGAGCCGCGCCGAGATTGGTTGCAGCCGTAGTCATCGCGTCGAATGCAGCGGACACACCGGCAATGTAGCCTTCCAGAGTTGCCTTATCAGCCGCACTGTCCGTGAGAGAGCTGATGTCGATACTCATCACTGAGACACCGCCCGTCGACACGATGGCACCAGTTGAGTCGCGCTGAGAATCGAGGATGCCGCCAGCACCCGCCGCCGTCGAGGCGTCGAAAAGTATCGTGGAAGAGGTATCGACCTCGATGGAGCCAATCGAGACCTGACCGGTCGGGGTGCGAGAAAATGACGACACAATCGATTTGGTCGCGCTGTAACCGGTGACGGACGAATCGACCGAGACCCAGTTCTCACCGGAGAAGCTTGCGGTATCAGCGATGCCCTGAAGCTGCTGCTGAAGCTGCGTGATTTCCGACTGAATCTTGGCGCGGTCAACACCCGGACCGTCGGCCGCAGTCAGTTTGGATTTGATTTGACCGACGAGCGTAATGCTCTGGTTCATCGCGTTGTAGGCGACGTCGACGGTACCTTTGCCGAGGCCAAGCGCGTCCTGGACGGTCGACAGCGAGTCGTTGTCCGATTTCATTGTGGTCGCGATGGACCAGTAGGCGGCGTTGTCGGAAGCGGAAGCAACCTTCAGGCCGGTCGAGATGCGGTTCTGCGTCGTCAGCAGGTCTTTGGACGTCTGCTGCAGCGACTGCAGTGCGGTCATCGCGGAGATGTTGGTATTGATACTGCTCATGCCCATGTCCCTTATCCTTCTACTCGGCACTAAATAAAGCGCACGCTACGGGGACATGCCGGGTCTTCCGGCTTGACAGATCGGCGTCATGCCTGTGGCGCAGTTGTCGGCAGCCACTCCGTCATCAAGAGGAGGAATAGCGAAGAGTCGTTTCTTAATAGTTACTTTTCGGCAAGTTGTCGTTAATTTTCTCCTATCACGTTCGGCCTAGTCCGCGCCACTTGTCTATGTGAAAGACTTCACGAGCGCGCCCACAAGAAGACTCCAGCCATCGACAAGCACGAAAAACAGGACCTTCAGTGGGAGTGACACGACTGTCGGCGGCATCATCATCATGCCCATCGCGGTCATGATGGTTGCGACTACAAGGTCTATGATGAGAAACGGCAGCGTTACGAGAAAGCCGATCTCAAAGCCACGACGCAATTCGGACACCATAAATGCCGGCACAAGGATCTGCAGATCGTCGGAGCTCCCTTTATTCTGCTCTCCAAATCTTGCGGCGGACATCTGTTCGAACAGGGTGACATCCTTTTCCCGCACGTTGGCTTTCATGAAGGTCCGAAATGGGGCGGTGGTTCTTGTGTAACCATCCTGCTGGCTGATCTTGTTTTCTACCATCGGCTTGACGCCGTTTTCCCACGCCTCCTGGAAGGTCGGCGCCATAACGAAAAGGGTCATGAACAGCGCGAGGCTTACGAGGATGAGATTGTTGGGGGTCGTCTGGAGACCTAGTCCGGCACGCAGAAATGAAAAAGCGATCAGAAATCGCGCGAAGGACGTCACCATCATCAGCAGACCCGGCGCGACCGAAAGGACGGTCATGACCACCAAGAGCTGAACGATCCTTCCTGAGACGCTCGCGTCACCGGCCGGGAACAGCGTCTGGAAATCTATGGTCTGCGCAAAGGCGGCTTGCGATGAAAGGGCCAACGCGACAAGTGTCCAGAGGATTCTCGCGATCATTCGAGGACCAGCCCGCCGATCAGAAGTCCGAGGATAGCGCCGCGGCCCCGAACCCGTGCGCGATCATCGAGTTGCTCTCGCAAATTCTGGAAGCCTCTGACACCTTGGATGTCCGCGACGGTGAGGCCCTTCAGATAGGCGATCATGTCTTCCCTGACTTCGCCGACGAGCGTCGTCGCCTCTGGCGTTCCGTGTGCGACAATGATCGACACGTCGAGACGCGCCCGCATTTTCGTATCGGTGCCGAGATCGGTGATGACAGAGGGCACTGGCAGTTCGATCGCGTCGCTTGGAAATCGCCCCGGGACCGACTGGGTTTGTGCTGCGATTTCGCTCTTCGCTTGAGCGGTTTGCCCTATTCCATCGGGCAGCACAAAATAACCGAATGCGCCGCCGCCGGTCACCCCAAGCACGATCGCTACGAGCGCCGAGATCACGAGGCTTCCGACGCCTCGTCCTGCCTGCGCATCTTTCTTGTTTTTATCTCTCGCCACTCGGCGCGGTCCCCTGGCCAGGCCTAGAAAGGAGATATGATATCGAGAACCTGCTGTCCGTACGCCGGCTTCGCGATTTGCATAACCGGTCCGCGACCGCCATAGGAGACGCGTGCTTCGGCGATCTTCTCGTAGGAGATGGTGTTGTCCGTTGCGATATCGCGCGGCCGAATCACGCCCTGCACGTTCAGTACGCGAAGCTCGTAGTTGACGCGCACCTCCTGCGAACCGCTGATGACCAAGTTTCCGTTCGGAAGGACCTGACTCACGACCGCGCCGACGAGCAGGTTGATGGTCTCCGACCTGTCGATCGACCCTTTTGAATCGGTCGAGGTCGTGCGATCGAGACTGCCGTCGAGCTTGCCGGAGCCGCTCGGACCTGGAGCACCGAAGCCAAAATTGAAATCCGCCGCCGATGTCAGACCCACGCTCGCATCGCGCGATCGATTCAGATTGTTATCGAGCGAGGCCTTGTCATTGATCTGGATCTTCACTGTCACAACGTCTCCGACGTGGATAGCGCGCGCATCGCGAAAAAGATCGGCGCCCGAATCTTGCCACGTCGAATTTCCGGAATGATAGGCGACCGGAGTCACCGGCAGCTCCATGTGGGCGGTTTTGGACGGAGCGAGGCCGCTTCCGACCGGCGACATTGCCGGTTCCCGACCGACCTCCCGCAATTGATCGGCACATGCCGTCAAAAGGAGAGAAAGAGACGCGAACGCAGGGGCCACCCACCGGCTTTTATTGCTGAGCATCGGCTTTGCGCTCCGGCTGAATAGCGACCTCGCCCGCACCCGCTATGACGGCCGATAGCCGGGCTGCCTTCACGACATCCATTTCCGCCATGATCGGGCTCGAGATTTTAGGCGCTAGCTTTGATATGATGGCTGCGGACGTCATTTCGTCCATCGCCGCGAGCTGCGCAGCAGCTGAGTCGGGCTTCATCCGGCTATAGATCTGGACAAGAGAATCGGTCGCGTGCGCGGCAAAGTCTTCGCGCAATTTCATCCAGCTCTTCAGGACTTCGGCCTTCGAGGAAAGGAGCGCGATGCGATCATCGATTTCCTTCTTTGCTTTTTCGAGATTACGGGTCTGTTGCGCAATCTGGGCGGCTGACGTCGTGTCGATGATATTTGAGCAATATTGCTGCGCTGGACTGAGTTCTGGCGCCGGCCCTGTCGGCACTGGAAGCGATTCCGTATCCTTATCGTCGGACTTTTTCGGCGGCTCCTTCTGGGTGTCATCGACGGCCATGCGGAAGGAATATGCCATTGGCTTCGAGCCGGTGGCGTTCGCCCGGAGTTCCAATGCGTGAGCGCTTCTCTCGACAGGCGGACCGACAAGCGACCGACCGTCGTTCGCAGCCAAAGCAGGTACGACGTTGCAAAAGGAAAAGATTAGCGAAGTGGCGAGCGGAACTCGGGCACTCAATAAGCCTGTCGGCGTTGAATGTAAGCTCCTCATTGCACCACCAGCTCAGCTTGCAATGCGCCTGCCGTTTTCATTGCCTGCAGAATGGCGATAATGCCGATCGGCTTCAGACCCATTTTGTTAAGGGCCGTCACCAGCTCGCGAAGATTGGCGCCCTGGACTGTTGCGACGTTGCCTCCTGCCTCATGCACATCGACCTGCGTGTCAGGAACAACAACCGTCTCGCCGCCGCGCGAGAACGGCAAGGGCTGCGAAACCTTCGGCGTCTCCGTCACGCGGACTGTGATGTTGCCGTGAGCGACCGCGACCGTCGAGATGCGCACCTCGCTACCGATGACGATGGTGCCGGTTCTTTCGTCGATCACCACGCGGGCCGTCTGGTCGGGATCGACTTCGAGTTCGCCAAGCTCGGCGAGAAGCCGCGAAGACAGGACGCCGCCCGGCTTCCTAATCATGATGCTTTGCCAATCTCGCGCACGCGCGATTGGCATGCCGAAGCGTGACTTTGCGAAATCGTTGATGACGTCCATAATGCGGACGGCGGTCGTAAAGTCTGGATTGCGAAGCTCAAACTCCAGCGGCATGCTTTCGTCGAAAGCGCCTGGCGCATCCTGTTCGACGATCGCGCCGTTGGGAATTCTTCCACGCGTCGGGATTCCCGCGGTGATCGATTCCGCGGCACCCTTAGCCAAATAGCCTGAGATCGTGATCGGGCCTTGGGCCGCAGCGTAAATTTTCTGGTCGGCGCCGGAGAGCGGTGTCAAAACCAATGCGCCACCCGCCAAAGATCTCGCGTCGCCGAGGGAGGATACCGTCACGTCGAAGCGCGACCCCTTGTTCGCGAATGGCGGGAGCTCCGCAGTGACCATGACGGCAGCGACGTTTCTAGTCTGCGGCAAGAACTGGGAGCCGCGAATATTGACGCCCATGCGATCGAGCATCGCCTGCACCGACTGCTGCGTGAACGGCGCATTGCGCAGTGTGTCGCCGGTTCCGTTCAGGCCGACGACGAGGCCGTAACCCACGAGCTGGTTCGCACGGATGCCTTTGACATCCGTTATGTCCTTAATCCGAGTCGCCGCCCCGGCAGCAGCCGTAGCGAAGAGAAAAAAAAAAAACGCTGCGCTCGCCAATCTCATTGCTCATCCACCGACAGTGTCTGGTCGGGCTCGATGCGTGCTTTGACAATGATCCCAGTCTCGGGATTGCGAACGTTGATGATTTCTCCAGCTGATCCGGATTGCAGCGGCACGCCGACACCGATGATCGAAACGAATTTCGAACTGTAGGTCATCTTGTAGGTGCGGCCCTGCCTTACGAGATTTTCCTTGCGCACGGCCATCTCGGGGATCAACTCGCCCGGAAGCAGCGTACGGCGCGCCACCTTTCCCAGCAAATCCTCTTCATGCTCGCCGAAGACTGGCGGGTTGTTGGGCGTTACGAGCAATTGGCGCTCGATCAAGTTTGTATCGTCGAGCTTATCGCCGGGATAGATGACGGCCCGTGGAACAAAGACAGTGCGGCCAGAATCTTGGGCAGGCGCAGCAGACGAGAATGCGCATACGGCAACGAGCGCCGCACCCAAATGGACCGCATTCCGAATATCGCGCCAACGGGTCATCAACGAATATCCTTCGTGATGACGTTGTACATGTCATCAGCCGCCGAGATAACTTTCGAATTCATCTCGTAGGCGCGCTGAGCAGAGATGAGCGAGGTGATCTCCTTGACGGGATCGACGTTCGAGCTTTCGAGATAGCCCTGCTGGAGTGTGGCAAAGCCTTGATCGCCAGGGTTGCCGAGA
Source organism: uncultured Hyphomicrobium sp. (assembly GCA_964470545.1). Classification (GTDB taxonomy): domain Bacteria; phylum Pseudomonadota; class Alphaproteobacteria; order Rhizobiales; family Hyphomicrobiaceae; genus Hyphomicrobium_B. Next base: position 12,855 of record CAYYDL010000249.1, read on the forward strand.
TTGGGCGGTCCTGACGCTTGGGTCTCTTGAAAGAGGTTGCCGCCAAGCGGCGCCAATCCTGTCTCGTTCGCGAAATTGGCGATGTTCAGCTGACCCAGTAGTTGCTGCGTCCCCGTCGTTCCCATCACCGCATACACTTGGCCGGTGGCATTGACGACGATGTCGGTCGCGGCCGTCGGCACCGTTATATTCGGTATGACAAGATTGCCATCGAGCGTGATGAGCTGGCCCGTCGAATTTCTGTTGAATGCGCCATCGCGCGTGTAGAGGATCTCGTTATTTTCGCCTTGAACTTGGAAGTATCCGCGTCCGTTCAGAGCGAGGTCGTAGTGGTTGCCCGTCGACGTCAGCGGTCCCTGGGCCGACAGATTGCGGATGGCAACAGTTCTGACGCCGAGCCCAATCGTGTTTCCCTCCGGAATGATCGTATCGTCATCACGTGCGAGGGTGCCAGCCGGCCGGTCCGTCTGATAAAGCAGATCGGCGAACTCCGCGCTCGACCGTTTAAAGCCTGTCGTATTGATATTCGCGACATTGTTGGCGATGACCTCGACGTTCGTCTGCTGCGCAGACATGCCGGTCGCTGCAATCGAAAGCGCTCTCATTCTCTATCACCTCAGATCTGCATACGACTGATTTCTTGATACGCGCTGACAACCTTGTCGCGAACCGCAACGACCGTGCGGAGTGCCTGGTCCGCCTGCATCACAGCCTGAACGACCTGTTGCAGCGGGGCTTTTCCCTGCATTCCGGCAATTGCTGTCGTTTCACCGGTTTTGATCGTGGAAATCGCATCAGCCGCCATCGAAGCCATTGTCTGCGCGAAGTCGTTCTCCGGTGCAGCGGGTGTCACCGTAGTCGAAGTGGGAGCCGCAGGAGCTGCAGCGCCCCCGACTCGATCGATGTTCGGTGCAAGCATGGCGATATTCAGGCTCATGATGACGACCTCAGAAGATCGATTGTCATCGAGACGATCTCGCGAACCTGTTTGATGACCTGAGTGTTTGCCGTGTAGGAACGGGATGCTTCACGCATGTCGGCAAGTTCGGTGAGCATGTCGACATTGGGCATTTTCACGTAGCCCTTAGCGTCGGCGGCCGGATGGCCCGGCATGTATTCGGTTCGAAAAGCTGCCTCGTCGCGGCCGATGTCGCCGACCTGGACGAGATCGACTCCCTCAGCTTCGTCCGTGACGGCTTCGAAACTGACCGTCTTTCGGCGATAAGGATCGGAACCTGCCGTCTTGCCGGTCGTCTCGGCATTGGCGATGTTCTCCGATACCACCTTCATGCGGGTCGACTGCGCGAACAGGCCGTTGGAAGCGGCTTTTGCTGCGGCGATGAGGGGGTCCGTCATTTTTCTAGCCCTTCGTGACGGATAACAGCATGCTGTTGAATGTTTTCATGATCTGCGTGTTTAGCGTATAGCTGCGCATGACGTCGTTGGATTTGAGAAACTCTTGTTCCAGATTGACGTCATTGCCTGAAACGAGAACTTCAGCCTGGCCGGACCCATCGTCCTGATCACGGACGGTTTCGAAACCGGACGAAGCGATATGATTTTGGTTCGTTACGGCCATCGGGGCCGACGAGCGCATGGCATCGTCGAAGCTTTGAATATCTTTCGCCTTGTAGCCAGGCGTATTGGCGTTGGCGATGTTCGATGAAATCACCGACTGGCGTTGCGCGAGCCACTCGTTTTGGCGGAACGCTAAATCGAAAAGTTGCATCGGCTGCATAGGCGATCCTTCGGTGTCCTACTCTCTATGTGCACGCTCTCGCTTGCGTAGGACTGGACAGACGACCGGCTTTTGAACGGAAGCCACGGATCGCATTATCTAATTGAGACGCGCCTCCCCGAGGGCGTCGTATAGCCGAATCGTATTGTGGCTCGGGCTCTTCGATTCGCCTTCGAACGCTATGTAGGTGATTTCGACGCCCGCCTCCTCTGCCTCAAGCATCAACCTGAAATAGACATGCACCGAGTGATGATGGAATTCCATGTCCAGGCACACGCGCGGCAGCGTTCCCCATTCAAGATAGACATCGCCGGCATGCCCAAAGCTCAGCGTTTCCGGCTTGAACGACAGCTCGATCGACGACTGAACGAGCGAGCCGACGCTCGCGATCTGGCCAGTCTTCAGGTAACTCACGAGGTCAGGAAGGTCGATCAACCGCAAATCCGTTGCTACACACCGTATGCTGTCGCCGAGAATCTTCTCGCGGACTTGCGAATGATCGATGCGAATTGGAATCATCGACGGCTTTTCCCTCAGGCGCGGACCGGACTTAGTCCATTCCGCCGCGCCTGCAGGCGCAACAGAATCTGGGCCACTGCTTTGTAGAATTCGATGGGGATCATTTGATCCACTTCTACTTTTGCATACAGGGACCTTGCGAGAGCCTTGTCTTCCACAACGGGGATACCGTTTTCTTCAGCTATCCTACGAATGGACAACGCGATGAGATCCTGGCCCTTGGCAACGACTCGGGGGGCACCCCCTTCGGAACGAACATAGCGAAGAGCGACGGCGAAGTGTGTCGGGTTGGCAATGACGAGCGTCGCGCGCGGAACGGCGCTCATCATTCTTTGGCGGGCTCGCGATCTCGCAATGGAGCGCCGGCGCGCCTTGATATGGGGATCGCCTTCGGCTTGCTTACGTTCGTCTTTGATCTCCTGCGGCGCCATTCGCAGCGAGCGGCGCCAGAGGACATGCGCGACCGGCAGATCAAACACAAGAAGGCCGAATGACAGGATCGCCAGTGAGATTAGGAGCATCACGACGCTCTTCTGAGAGAGTGCCAGGATCTCGCCGGGATCGTTCCAGATCGAATTCGTGAAATCGTGCCAGAGATACATCAGGATCGATGCACTGGTGGCAACGATGATGGTCAATCTGAGGGAAAGCTTTAGAAATTCGACCGTTCCGGAAAGACTGAAAAGACGCTTCAGCCCTTTCGCCGGCGACAGCCGCGAAATGTCGGGCATGATGCGCTTGAAGATCGGGACGGGTGGCGTTTGGAGAACCGCCGCCAGGACGCCTGCAGCCGTGAAGGAAAGAATGATGGGCGCCGTGATGAGCGCAGAGCTTTTCCCGACGACATCGAACAGAAGCGAAAGGTCGCTGCCATTTTCGATATGAATGGAGCCCGCATTCGCGAGAAGGCCGCTGAGAATGTCGGCAAAATGCATGATGAAGGTCTGGCCGAGGACCGCGATAACCAGGAGCGCGGCCAGAAGATAAGAAAAATTCGTCGCCTCGCGCGACATCGGGACGTTGCCGTCGCTGCGCGCATCCGTCAGCCGCTTGTCTGTTGCTTCTTCTGTGCGACTTTCTTTCTCCTGCGTCTCGGCCACTATCCTGCTCCGTGTTTCTTATCTAGCGGCTCAGGTCGTAGCGCTCGTGATATCGATCAAACCTTCGGCGGCAAGCCGCAGGACGGAATCCACAATGGAACGACGTGCGTCGACGATATCGCGCTGAGGAACATTAGCGGGACTTTGCAGCTCCGCTTCCGCCATGCGTCGGGCGCGCGGCGCAAGGGCTGAAAGGACCTTCGCCTGCAGTTCGCTATCGGCTCCCTGCAAGGCAAGGACGGTCCGCTCGACGGGAATGCCGTCCATGAGAGCCGTGAGCGCGCGAGCCGGTAGCCGGAGAAGGTCCTCGAACTTGAAGAGCATCTTGCGGATGGCCTCCGCGTCCTTCGGTTTGATGCTCGCCAAATACTCCAGGGCCTGGGCCGATTCATCCTTGTCCATATTATTGAGGATGCCGGCCAGCGATACATACTTGTCGGAGGATCTGCGATCGACATCAAAAAGCTCGTCGCGCAGGCCGTTCTCAAGCGCTTCAATGACCTGCGGTGAGATCTGCCCCATTCCAAGTATGCGGTTCAGAAGGTCGTTACGCTTGGCAGGGGGAAAAGTTTTCAAAATAGCAGATGCGCGCTCGCTGCCGAGACGATCGAGATAATAGGCGGCAACCTGTGGAGATTGGTTTTGGAAGTGTGCCTGAAGCACGTCGTCGGGCAGCGCCGCCAGTTGGCTCCAGATATCCTGGCTTATGTTAAACTGTTCGCCCGGATCGCCGGACGACCTGTTTTCCGTGATCACATCGGTGACGAGGCGCCGCACATCCTCGGCGCGTCCGAGAAAAGGCGTTCCCTGCCCAAACTGGTTTTCGAACTCCTCGACAATCCCTTCAAGCTCGGCCGCCGTGATCGTCGGCATGATCTCCGCCGAGCGCACGAGGATGTTCAGTTCTTCGGGGTTGAATTTCTTCAGCAGTCCACTCGCGCGCTGTTTGCCGAGCGCGAGGAGGAGCACGCCCACTTTCTCCGGCCCCGTCAGGGCTCGCGAGTGTCCACCGTGCATTGATGACGTGTCGCGCATGAGGACGGGCTGCAGCTCTTATTTCGTTACGTTGGCAAGCGAACCGACCTGAGTCAGTACGACGCCGAAGCGCGAGGTCCCTTCATTGAGGACGACGACCTCTCCGCGCGCGATCAAACGGCCGTTGACGAGAATGTCGACCGGATCGCCAACCATCTTGTCGAGTTTGACGACCGAACCCTTGGCCAATTTCGCCAGCGTCGCGACGGGCATCTTCGCGGATCCGAGCACGACTTTCATCATGACGGGCAGCCCCATGATCATCGCGCTGTTTTCGCCGAAATCCGTTGGGGCGGTCGACTCGGCGTCGGGATTTTGGCCGTCGGCATGCGAAGTCTCCGCCAAACCGGCAAAGTGGGATTCACCGAAATCTCCCGCGCCTGGCAGCGTCTGCTCGAAGCCGGTTTCTGCTCCTTCCGGGGCGTCGTCTGATTGATCCATGTGACTCGGCATCATGACGGGCGGTATCCTTGCGCTAACTCGTTCGACATGGGCTATGCGGTACGAAACATGCTGCGACCTCGGCGTCGGGCGGCCTAGAGTCCGTAAAATTCATCGACCGCCTCCCTCTGCTGATCGAATTCGTCGTCGACGCGAAGGA
>CAYYDL010000250.1:0-3791 GCA_964470545.1 uncultured Hyphomicrobium sp.
TGAGTACACCAACCTTGGCGGTTCGCTGACCGTCTTCTCGCTGCCGTAGCGCTTCCTCCGTAAAGAAAGAAGCTAGGCTGCGAGCAACTTGGCCGGCGCGTGACGACGCGCCGGTCCTTTGGCGCAAAGAAAACGGCCGAGCCGGCGACGGCTTGGCCGTCTCTTTTTTTGCTCGGCCGGTTGTCTCAAGGCGGTCCGAGTCACAGATGACCGCGTCTCACCGACTCCAGACGATCTTCGGCTTCTCTCTTGGCGTCGGCGCGGGCAGCGCTGCGGGGTAACCGAGGATGATCGGAGCGACAGGATGCCATTCGGCGGGAATCCCGAGCTCGGCCTTGACAGCCGGATCATTGAGCCATGGCCGCGAAAGACCGATCCAACACGTGCCGAGGCCCTTGGCATGGGCCGCAAGCATCAGGCTTTCGGCGGCAAGACAACAATCTTCAAAAGACTGGCTCTCGCCGTTGATGGCGCAAATGACGGTGAGCGCAGCTGCGCCGTGAAAAATTTTGAAGTTCGGATCGAGTGCACGCTCTCTCATCGGTGAATCGGCAGGGAGATGCGCCGCGGCATAAGCTTTTGCCTCGGGATCCAGCGCCTCCAAACGGGCCGCGCCTGGAACGACGACAAAAGCCCACGGCTGCAGATTTATCGCACTTGGCGCCAAAGTGCCCGCCGCGATCAACTCCTCTATCACACCCGTCTCGACCGGCTGCTCCGTGAATTGGCGGATTGCCCGCCGACTTCTCAAGCCTTCCATAAGGTCCATGGCGATCTCCTGCGTTTGCTAATTTCATTGAAGAACCAATGGGATGACGCATTGATGCAGAGCAAAACAGCGCATCGCGGCATCCTCTCAATCGCAGTCCCGGCCTCTGAAGCCCTCATGTCATAAAGTTTGCGCCGCCTTTATCCGGGACGTTCCGTGGATAAATGCGGGGAACCCCCTTGATCTGGAATAAAGCCACCTTATTATAAGCTTGCTTATGATATAGGAGGCTTGGTCCTCTCGTGAAAAACAATTGTGGCGACGAGAATTCCCCCACCCTCGGCTTTCTGTTGAGCACGTGCGCCCGGCTTCTTCGCAAGCGGTTCGAGCAGAACTCGCAAGGGTCGGGACTGACGCTTTCTCAGTGGAAAGTGCTCGTCTACCTGTCGACAAACGAGGGCATCAATCAGGCTAGGCTCGCCGACCTTCTCGACGTTGAGCCGATTACGCTCGCCCGCAGCGTCGATAAACTGCAGGCCATGAAGCTGGTCGAGCGTCGTCCCAACCCGGCGGATAGGCGCTCCTGGCTTTTGCATCTGATGCCGGCGGCAGACGAGAAAATTCAGCTGGCAAAGACGATCGGCGATGCGACGCGCGCCGAAGCGATGGCTGGAATTTCAGCCGCTGATCGCGATCACCTTTTCAGAATCCTGCAACAGATCGAACAAAATCTCGCCGAGGCCTGCGAGGCGCCGGCGATAGGGCAGAAATCGAGCAAGCCATGACGACAACGAATGAAATCGAGACGACCACACCCGAGCGGACGGCCGATCGTCCGAATGATGATAATGTGCGTCGCCTGCCGTCGCGCGCGAAGACGACAGTCGCGGAAGTGTCTGAATCAGAGACATCCGCTCGCCTGCGCGATAACGTGCCGAACGGCGACGTACGCTCCTCCTCGGATTTGGATCTTCCGCGAAAGCGACGATCTTTGAAACGGCCGCTGCTGTTCGCGCTGTTGCCCGTCGCGCTTCTTTTGGCCGGATATTTTTACGTGACGGGTGGGGCGATCATGTCGACCGACAACGCCTACGTCCAGGCCGACGTCGTCGGCGTTTCGAACGATATTTCGGGCATCGTCAATGAGGTCGTCGTCCACGACAACCAAAAGGTCAAAAAGGGCGACGTTCTATTCAAGCTGGATGACGAGCCGTTCCGAATTGCGCTCGATAAGGCAAACGCGCAACTCGGCATGGTGAAGAACGATCTGCTCGCGATGCGAACGAGCTACAAGGATATGCAGGCGCAGATCGCGCAGGCGAAAGCCGATATCGCGCTCAACAGTCTGACTGTCGAGCGTCAGCAGAAGCTTGTTGCCAATAATTACACAGCCCAGGCGACGCTCGACGCGGCCCAGAATGCACTGATCGCGTCACAGCAAAAGCTTGCTTCTCTGAATGAGCAACTCGCGGGCATCGCCGTGAACCTCAACGGCGATCCGGACGCTCCGATCGAAAACCACCCGCGTTATAAGGATGCGCTAGCCGCCCGCAACGAGGCCGCGCGCCAGCTCTCACATACGGTCGTCAAGGCACCGTTCGATGGTATCGTGACAAACGTGCCGACCCTGCAGCCCGGCCAATATCTCGCCTCGGGCGCGACGGCCTTCAACATCGTTTCGGCCGATCATGTCTGGATTGAAGCAAGTCCAAAAGAGACAGAGCTGACCTCGGTCGAACCGGGCCAGAAGGCGACGGTGACAGTCGATACCTATCCAGGTCAAGAATGGTCAGGCACGGTCGAAAGCATCAGCCCAGCCTCGGCTTCCAGCTTCTCGCTGCTGCCCGCGGAGAATACCAGCGGCAACTGGGTGAAAGTCGTGCAGCGCATCCCAATGCGCATTCGCGTCGAGAACGAACCGGGCAAGCCGCAGCTGCGCGTCGGCATGAGCGTCGAGGTCAGCGTCGACACCAAACATCCGCGCGGCCTGCCGACATTTCTGACAGACCTCCTCAGGTCTTCTGGAGCCGACCGTGGCTAGCTCTTCTGCAACGGCGCCTCGTCCCGAAAACCGGGGTGCGATCACGGCATGCATCATTCTCGCCGTGATCATGCAGGCGCTCGACACGACGATCGCCAACGTGGCACTGCCGTACATGCAAGGCAGCGTCTCGGCGAGCGCCGATCAGATCAATTGGGTGCTGACATCCTACATCGTCGCCGCAGCGATCATGACGCCGCCGTCTGGATTTCTGGCCAATCGCTTTGGGCGCCAGCGCGTCTTGATGGCAGCGATCGCCGGCTTCGTAGCGGCCTCCGTGCTCTGCGGCATGGCACAGTCGCTGACCGAGATCGTTGCGTTCCGTCTGATGCAGGGCTTCTTCGGCGCGGCCCTGGTGCCGATCGCGCAATCGATCCTGCTCGACATTTACACGCCGGAGGAACGCGGCTCCGCAATGGCGTTGTTCGGCGTTTCGGTGATGGTTGGCCCGGTGTTGGGTCCTGTGATCGGCGGTTGGCTGACCGATAACTTCAGTTGGCGCTGGGTTTTCTACATCAACGTGCCGATCGGTGCACTGGCATTCGCGGGCATTTCACTGTTCTTGCGGGAAACCAAGACGAGCGCAGATGCGAAGCTCGACTGGCTTGGCTTCGGAAGCCTCAGTGTAGCCATTGCTGCCACGCAGGTCTTTCTGGATCGCGGCGCGCAGCTTGATTGGTTCTCCTCCGTCGAGATCCTGATTGAGGCCACGATCGCAGCGTCGGCGTTCTACGTCTTCCTTGTCCACACGTTCACTGCGGACAAATCGTTCGTCAATCCGCGCCTCTTTCTCGATCGTAATTTCTCGGTGGGGATGCTTTTTATCTTCATCATCGGCATCACGTATCTTGCGTCGATGGCGCTGATGACGCCTTATCTGCAAACGCTGATGGGATACCCAGTTGTGACCGCCGGGCTTGTCATGGGACCGCGCGGTATAGGAACAATGGTTTCGATGTTCGTCGTCGGCCGCCTGATGGGCAAGCTCGATACCAGGCTGTTGCTGATGATCGGTCTCGCGCTCACTGCCTGGGCGATGTA
>CAYYDL010000251.1:0-3918 GCA_964470545.1 uncultured Hyphomicrobium sp.
CGGGCAAGACGTTGACGCGAGCTGATCTCGCGGAAGCGGTCGTTGCGAAGGTGGGCTTGCCTCGGAACGAGAGCCAGGAACTTGTGGAGCGCGTGCTCGATGAGATTTCCGGCAGTTTGGCTGACGGTGATGCCGTCAAGCTCTCATCCTTCGGTTCCTTTGGGATCCGTCAGAAAGGCCAGCGGATCGGTCGCAACCCGAAAACGGGTGAAGAGGTTCCGATCACGCCGCGACGCGTCTTGGTGTTCCGTCCTTCGAACATCATGAAGGACCGCATCAATAAAGGTCACGCGAAACGCTGACGACCCCGTTGCAAGTCAGTGAAACTCGGCGTTCAATCTGTCCGGGTTGAAGAAAGGCAAGGGGGCGAGCCATGAACAAATCGGCGGAAGCATTTCGCACGATCGGAGAAGTGGCTGACGAACTCCAGATTCCGAAGCATGTCCTGCGCTTCTGGGAGGGCCGTTTCCCTCAGATTAGGCCGATGAAGCGAGGCGGCGGTCGACGTTATTATCGTCCGGAGGATATGGAACTCTTGCGCGGCATCCGCGCGCTTCTTCACGCTGAGGGCTATACGATAAGGGGAGTTCAGAAGATCCTCCGCGAGCACGGCGTCGATCAGGTGAAAGCGGCTGCGCATCGAACGGCTGCTGCGCCAGCTGCGGTGCCCGCTGCGCCGTCGAGCCGCAGGCGCGGCCGCAAACCGCTGGCGAAAGTAGCACCCACGGCGGCCCAGCCAGCGGAAAGGAAGCCGCTCCAGGATCCCGCTCTCGCCCGGGGCCAGATCGAGAGCGCGATCCGCGAACTCGAAATTGCTTGTGCGATCCTTCGCGGCCAGCCGATAAATCCGGCAGTCGGTGCCGATGAGCTGAAGAAGCAGCGTGCCAGCCGAACCTAAATCTCGGCCGATGATCGATGATATTTCCGCGTCGGTCGTACGACGGCAGGACCCTGAGATTTACTTCGTCGACCTCATAAAATCGGAAGTTCTTCTCGATGCCGAGGAACTCCGAACGCCGCGGCTCTCCGATGCCGATATCGATTGGGCGCGCGCGATAACCGACGAAAAGGCGCGACGTCGCTGGCGAAGCTCCCGGATCGCCATCCGTATCCTGCTCGAGCGCGTCGCAGGTGAAAGCCTTCGCCGAATTCCGTTTCAGTTTGAACCTGGTGGACGTCCGTTTCTCGCCGACGGCGGACCGCATTTCAGCATCTCCCATACTCGGGATGCCGCTATCATCGCCGTCGGCAAAAAGATGCCAGTGGGGATCGATCTTGAATGCGCATCAAGAGTCGTTCGGATGTCGGATGATCGCCGTCTTCGGATCATTCGCGCGGCGGAACGGCTCGGCACACAGCCGGTAGCGTCTGGCGAGTCCGACGGAGATGTTCTGAGAGCCTGGGTTCGGCTGGAAGCCATCGCGAAAGCGCGAGGTACGGGCATCGGTCGCCTGCTAACGGATGAGGGCGTGATCGGAGGTGCTGGACGCACGGATGTTCGGGGTTCCGACACGAGCGTCATGGAAGTCAGGGACCTCCCCATTGGGAAGCCTTACATTTCAGCAATCGCGGCAAGACAATTACCGCAAGATCTCGAAGTCCTGACATTCCCCACCGACCGGCTTGGTCAGGTTTGGTAAGGCGGGTACTCCTTTTCAGCAGACAACGTTCACTGCGCCCACGGATCAAACGGGTAAGACGAAGGTGCCTGCCCGCGCCTACGGTGCGTACCCGAAGATTTTCGGAAAGTAGGAATTGCTGACCGTCTGCGGTTTCCGGTGGTTGCGAAATCGGCGCCTCGGAGGGCGATCGGTGGCCGACTCGATCTTCGGCTTCGAATCCGCTGACGCACTTGTTTTCACGACAGGGGGAGGGAGCTCGAAGGCCACGGCCGTCTCGTCCTTGACCGCCAGCAGGATATTGGATTCCGCCGGACGCCAGCGATAACCGAGGCTGAAGTCGATCGGTGTCGCGCGCCCTTTCCCGAACACCTCGTTGAGCTTCGATTGGTATTGGCCCGCAAAAAGGCTGATCGGCCCAACGTAGCGTCCATAGGGGTGAAGTTTCCAGCCCTGCGCGAAGAAGCGAACGGGGATGCCGGAGTCGTCTTCGAGGAGTGAAACGCTGTGCGTCAGCAGATAGTCGCGCACTGTCGAGAAATGATCGGAGTGCATCAGATAAGAGGCGCTCTTGATGAAGCTGTCCCCATGGCCAAGCGTATCGCAGAACGTCAGAAAGCCGCTCGACTTGATGCCGCTATCGGAGAGATCGGTGCTGAAATAATAAAGCGTGCGCTTCTTGCCGACACTCGCATCGCCGAAGGTGATCTTCGCGCCGTGTCCGGTTGCGTTGGCGATCAGGGTGCCGTCGCTCTGCAGGTCAAACAGCTCGATGTCATAGATTGTCTTGCCCGAGCGGGCGAGGAAGGCCATCAGCACAGGAAGCGTCCCGTTGAGCTTCGTGCGGCTGAAGTCCACGCGCATGAACTTGGTCTGGAAGAAACTGTAGCTTAGCACCGAGCTGAGGGAGGAACGCAGATCGCGCAGCGAACTCGCGATCTCGCCTCGGGAATATTTTCTCAGGTCTGGGATCTGGCCAGGCGGCTCGAGACCCGCCATGACATACGTGGTCGCCGATGGGAAAAAGGCGTCGGCATAGAGATAATCCGGACCGCTGAAGAAATAGAACAGAACCGGCTGTGGATTATTGAAGTCTCTCGATACGAGAGAACGGATCTTGGTCAGCTGGCGTTTTTCAAGACCGTTCCAGGAATCATCGAAGTTTTTTGCGTACTGCTTCCAGAAGGCATCGTTCGTGTATGCTTGTAGCGGAGAGCCCGTTGAAGGCTGCAGCCCGGCGATGAATCGTGCGGTATCGTCGAGGCTGGCACTTGGTTCGGCGCGGGCTGCGCTCGACACGATCAAGACCGCGAGCGCCGCGAAAGCGACCGCTACAGAAACGCGCATATTAGCCATGTTGAGTCCTATCGAGGTCTTCACCGACCATCGGGCGATTTTGCGAATAGGCATACGCAGCTAGACCCGTCAGCATGATGGCAAGGCCGGCCAGGGATTGCAGGGGACGCTCGACGACGAGGTGATACATCATGAAAGCCGTAACCCCTAGAAAAACGACGGGCGTGAGCGGATAACCCCAGGTCCGATAGGGTCGGGGTAGATGGGGTTCTTTCCATCGCAGAATGATGACGCCGAGCACCGCGAGGAATGAGCAAAGCGTGAGGCTGAACTGAATTGTATCGAGCACGGCCTCGAAGCTCTGCGTCATAAGAAGCAGACTGACGATCACAAGCTGCAACAGGATCGCATAGGTCGGCACGCCATTTTTGCTCGTCAGTGACAGAGGCCGAAAAAGCGCATGATCCTTCCCCATCGCCATCGTGACGCGAGGGCCGATCCACGTCATGGCGCTGATGGATGAAATCAGTCCGATGCAAATCAAGGCGCCGACGATCGTGCCTCCGACCTCACCGAAAATATGTTTTCCGGCGATGAGAGCGATATCAAGCTGTCCGGCCATCGATGAAATGGGTGTCGTGTAGAGAAAGACGGCGTTGAGCGCGACGTAGCAGGTGATCACGATGACGGTCGCGGCAATGATCGAGCGCGGAAGACTGGCCGCAGGCTCGCGGATTTCACCTGCAATGTATGTCGCGGCATTCCAGCCCGAATAAGCGTACATCACGAATACCAGGCTGACGGCGAACGGGGCGCTCGCGATATAGCCGAGGTCGCTTTCGGATGGCGCAAACGAGATCGGCTGCGGCACGCCATAGGCGAGTCCCGCAACGATCAGCGCCAGGATCAGCCCGCCCTTGATGAACGTCGAGACGTTCTGGAATTTACTCGAATGCTTGACGCCGGTGAGATGGATGAAGGTCACGATCCAGGCGACCGCAAG
>CAYYDL010000252.1:0-5103 GCA_964470545.1 uncultured Hyphomicrobium sp.
TCAATGTCGAGGTCGATATGTTTCCGGGCGTTGAGATTCCCGGTCACGTCGACAGCTTGGCACCGGCGAGCGGCCAGCAGTTCGCGCTTCTGCCGCCCGACAACGCCACCGGCAACTTCACCAAAATCGTGCAGCGGATCCCTGTGAAGATCACGCTCGACCCAGGGAGCCCCCTCGCGGGCGAACTCAGGCCGGGCATGTCGGTCTATCCGACGATCGAGACGAAGAAGACGACCGAAACCGAGGCGCCCGTCGCGGCCAAGTAAATCCCGGCGGTCGCACCGAAAGGTGCGATCCGCAACGTGGAGTGATCGATAATGACAAGTATGGCGCAAACAGCAGGATCAGGGGCAGTCTTTCCTCCGGCGCCGGCGAGCGCCAGTGAAAGGGCGAGCGTCGCGACATGGATCGCCGTTGTTGCCGCCATGATCGGCGCGTTCATGTCGATCCTGAACATCCAAATCACCAATGCATCTCTGCTGGACATCGAAGGCGGCATCGGGACGGGCGCTGATAACGGTGCGTGGATCTCCACGTCATATCTCATCGGCGAGATCATCGTGATCCCGTTGACGGGCTATCTGAGCCGCGTCTTCTCGTTCCGCCGCTACATGATCGCGAGCACGTTCTTCTTTGCGCTTTTTTCGATGGCGTGTGCCTTTGCGCATGACCTCGGAACAATGATCGCTATGCGCGGCCTGCAAGGTTTTGCGGGCGGCGTTTTGATTCCAATGGCGTTCACGATGGTCGTGACGAAGCTGCCGAAGCCCCAGCAGCCGGTTGGGCTTGCGCTTTTCGCCATCGCAGTGACGTTCGCGCCGGCCATCGGACCGACAATCGGTGGATATCTGACCGAGAACTACGGCTGGCAGAAGATCTTCTTCATCAACACAGTCCCGAGCGCGATCATGATCGTCGCGCTGTTCTTCACGCTCGAAAAAGAAAAGATGCAGTTCGGCCTTTTGAAAGAGGGCGATTGGGCCGGCATCGTGACGATGGCGATCGGTCTTTCCGCGCTGCAGACGCTGCTCGAAGAAGGCAACAAGGACGACTGGTTCGGATCCGCTTTCATCGTTAGGCTGGCAGTTGTCGCCGTCGTCTTTCTGACGGCTTTTGTGTGGATCGAACTGGTCGTCAAGAAACCGCTGGTCGACCTCCGTTTGTTCAAAAACCGCAACTTCGGCGTCGGCACTATTGCCAACATGCTCGTTGGTTTTGCGTTGTTCGGCACAGTTTATGTGCTGCCGCAGTATCTTGGCCAGGTTCAGGGCTACAATGCCGAGCAGATCGGCAACGTGCTGGCGTGGACCGGCCTGCCACAGCTTCTGATCATTCCGTTCGTGCCGCGGCTGATGAAGCGTTTCGACGTCCGCTACATCGGTGTACTCGGAATTGCGCTGTTCGCTGTAAGCTGCTTCATGAACATCGAGATGTCGCTCGATTATTCAGGCGATCAGTTCCTTGTGCCGAATATCGTTCGGGCGGTGGGCCAAGCGCTGATCCTGACGCCGCTGACGGCGATCGCGACAGCGGAAATCGCGCCTAAGGACGCCGCCAACGCCTCGGGTCTGTTCAACATGTTAAGAAACCTTGCCGGTGCCGTCGGCACGGCGTCGCTCGAGACGATTATCACCAAGCGCGAACAGTTCCACTCGAACATCATCGGCCAGGCCGTGAACGTCAATCGGGAGAACGTCCGTCAGCGCATCGACGACATGACAAACTACTTCATGGCGCACGGCGTCTCGGACGTCGCGACGGCGAAGCATCAGGCGATCGTGGCGCTCGGAAACGTCGTCAAGCGGCAGTCGCTCGTGATGGGTTTCAGCGACACGTTTGCGGTTATCGGGGTGATGCTGTCGATCGCGGCCGTCGCGTTGCTCTTTGCCCGTAAAGCCAAGGCCGGCGCTGGCACAACCGGTGCGCACTGATAACGAACATCAATCAGAAGCAGAGAGAGGGCGCGCAACCTCTTCAAGTGGCTTGCGCTCGGCGGCGGCTGCCTTGAAAGCAGCGACGCCTGCGGCGACAAGCATCAGGATCGCGCCGACCAAGTAGCCGACGAAAACACTGTCGCGCGAACCGGTATCGATGAGATGGCCGAGGAAATATGGTCCGATAACGCCGCCGACGCCGGTTCCGACGGCGTAGAAAATGGCGATGGCCAGCGCGCGGATTTCGAGGGGAAACGACTCGCTGACGGTGAGATAGGCGGCGCTGGCGGCTGCCGATCCGAAGAAGAAGACGACGACCCACGCAGCGGTCAGTTCAGATGTCGAAACGAGATCGGCGGAAAAGAGATACCCGGTGGCCGCCAGCAGAAGGCCCGACACACTATAGGTCAACACGAGCATCGGCCGTCTGCCCCACGTGTCGAACAGTCTGCCGATCAGAAGCGGTCCGAGGAAATTCCCCGCTGCGAATGGAAGGATATACAAGCCGATCTCGTCCGTGGGCACGTGATAGAATGTTGAGAGGACGAGGGCATACGTGAAGAAGATCGCGTTATAGAAATAGGCTTGCGCCGCCATCAGCGCGAAGCCGACGATCGCACGGTCGCGGTGGCGATCCAGAATGGACGTTGCAACTTCGAAGAGCGGCGTGTGCGTGCGCGTTCTAATTTTCGTCGGCGTCAGCGGAGCGTCACTCCACGAAAGCCCCTGGCCTTTGAGCTGAGCTTCGATTCCATCGACGATCGCATTCGCCTCGCTCGGACGGCCGTGGATGATCAACCAGCGCGGGCTTTCTGGAATCCAAAGGCGCATCACGAAAATGATAGCGCTCAAGCCGCCGCCGATGGCGAATGCCAAGCGCCATCCCATTTCGGCTGAGAACAGCGTGCCGTCCAGAAGGAGCACCGAACCCGCAGCGCCGATCGCCGCGCCGAGCCAAAAGCTGCCGTTAATCGTGAGATCGGTCCAACCGCGAAAACGGGCAGGCACCAGTTCCTGGATCGTCGAGTTGACGGCGGTGTACTCGCCGCCGATGCCCGCGCCGGTGAAAAAGCGAAAAAGCGCGAAGCTCGCCAGGTTCCATGAGTAGGCGGTGGCGAGGGTCGCCAGCATGTACGTCGTGAGCGTGATGAAGAACAGTTTCTTTCGTCCAAGCCTGTCCGTCAGCCAGCCAAAGAAGATCGCCCCAAAAACGGCGCCCGCAAGATACGCGCTGGTCGCGAGACCGATGTCGGTATTGGTGAACCGGAGGGTAGGGCTTTCCTTCAGCGCGCCCGCAATGGCGCCGACAACCGTCACTTCCAGGCCGTCGAGGATCCAGGTGATGCCGAGGGCTGCAATGACCAGGACATGGAAGCGCCCGAACGGCAGGCGATCGAGCCGTTGGGGGATCGTCGTTTCGACAATGGCGCCGCCCTGGGCCCTCTCGCTGGTGATCACCTTTTGCATCTAACCGTTGCCCCCGACACCACGTCCCAGAGGGAAACGCGCTACGGGGCCAACGGTTCAATATTGAAGGCAAGGCGTCGGGCGAGGCTATACGAAAGCTTCCGTCTGCGCATGAGGCTCATAGGCCTCTTCGAGCTTGGCGACCTCCTCGTCCGACAGTTTGAGCGAAACGGCCTTGATCGCGTCCTCGAGCTGACCTGGTTTCGTGGCGCCGATGATCGGGGACGTCACGACCGGCTTGTGCAGCATCCAGGCAAGCGCTACCTGCGCCGGGGAAACGCCGCGAGCTTTGGCGAGTTCGACAACGCGGTCGACCACGGGCTTGTCGAGCTGCTTTGACTTTTCATAAAGCCGCTGGGCGAACGGATCGCTCTTGGCGCGTTCGGTCTGCGGCTCGTCCTGCCACGGACGGGCGAGGCGGCCACGCGCGAGGGGAGACCAAGGCGTGACGCCGATGCCCTCCGAAAGGCACAGGCGCAACATCTCGCGCTCATCTTCGCGATAGAGAAGATTGTAGTAGTTCTGCATCGAGATGAAGGGCGCCCAACCGTGAGCACGTTGCAGGCCGAGAGCCTTCATGAACTGCCACGTGAACATCGAGGAGGCGCCGAGATATAGGGCTTTGCCGGAGCGTACAACCTCGTCCAATGCCTCCAGAGTTTCTTCGAGCGGCGTCTCGTAGTCATAGCGATGGATGATGTAGAGATCGACGTAATCGGTCCCGAGCCGCTCTAAGCTGTCGTCGATTTCGGAAAAGATCGCTTTCCTCGACAGGCCCTTTCCATTGGGGCCTTCGCGCATCGGCGAATTGACTTTTGTTGCGATGACGACGTCTTCACGTTTCGCGAAGTCGCGGATGGCGCGGCCCAGAACACGCTCGCTTTCACCATGTGAATAGACATTCGCCGTGTCGAAGAAATTAATGCCGCTCTCGAGCGCAGTTTTGATGTAAGGGCGGCTATCTTCCTCTGACAGCGTCCACGTCCATTTCATGACACCGCTGTTCGACTGGCCATAGCTCATGCAGCCGAGGCAGATGCGCGACACATCCAGGCCGGTGTGTCCGAGCTTCACGTATTCCATGGGAAATCCTCTTGGTATTCAGGTGTGACAGGAGCATTCGCCGGGCGGGATGACGTACTGCCATGTAGGCCGTTACGGCCTCATTTGAAGTGCCAATATGGAACCCCTGCTGCGACGCGCACGCATCCGGCCACGCTCCAAATTCAGTTTGGTTGAAGATCGATGTCGGCGACCTTTGAAACGCGACTGATTAACGGAAAGATCGTCGAGACGGCAAAAGCGTGCATTTCTGCCGAGCGGCTCGTGGTGATGTCTTCGACGATGACGATCTCGTAATTCCGTTCGAACGCCTGCCTTGCCGTGGATTCGACGCCCATGTTGGTCGCAATGCCTCCGAGGACGATCGTTTTGATGCCGCGCCTGCGAAGCTGAACATCAAGATCGGTGCCGAAGAATGCGCCCCATTGGTGCTTGGTCACGCGGAGGTCCGTCGGCATTGCCAACCCGTCGGCCAATTCGCTGAAATCGTCTGGCGGGCCACCCGTTGGCATTGGCGTAGGATTGTCGACCGGTACACGGACGGCGTCGGCGAAATCCTTGGCGAAAGCGACGTTAACGAGCACCACCGGGGCTTGCGCCGATCGGAACTGTTTTGCGAAAGCAGATGCACGCTCGACGA
>CAYYDL010000253.1:0-2107 GCA_964470545.1 uncultured Hyphomicrobium sp.
AGCCACGTATCCCAGTCGGTCGCGGCGCTGCTTCAATTTGGCTATTGAGCAAAGCTGTGAGTCGAACTTACGCTCACCTTAACGCCATAAGAAACTTTTCGGGATCGCGCCCAGGATCATTCGATCGGCAGACGTTCTGCCGCTTCGAGACGTTACTTGGAGCCATCATGACCGAAAAGACCGACGCGACTTTCCTCCTCGCCCTTCTTATCCTGACGATCGTTGGCTTGGTCGTTTCGTCGGCGACCCACGCCGAAGAGGCCATTTCCGCGCTGCGTTAGGATAACCCATGACTCCGCCATCGTGCGCGGCGCCACCGGTTTCACGCGTGTGACGGCGGCGTATGCCCGTCCTCAGTCGTAAATATACGTAACCATGAAGGTCCGGTCGGCCTCGTTGGAACCCGCAGGAGGGATCGGATAGCTCGTCTGCTTCGCGGCAAACACGACGTCCTGATTGAGTGACGGATCCTTTGACCCGGACAGCAACGTCACGCTGACGACATTCCCAGTATCGGACAGGAAAATCCGAACGGTTACACGCCCAAGTGTGTCGGTCAGCTGCGGCATTGTCTGCTGCAGCGCCCGAATAACAGCGCGAGCAAACGCATCGTTCAGCCCCGACCGCGTAATGCCTGGGGGCCGCTGAAACGCCGCCGCACCACCTCCACCACTGAATGAGGGCGCGAGGGCTTGCGCCGAGAAATCGAGCGCAGCGACTTTTTTCTTTTGCGACTTCGACGAAGCCTTGTTCGCTGATTTGCTTTTGCTCGGCTTCTTGGCTTCGTGCTTGGTTTCCTGTTTCGGCTTCGGCTTTGGCTGCGGCTTGTCAGCGCTCTGCGCCTTGGATGGATCTTCATCCTGAAGCGAAAAGAGATCGGGAGGCTGGCTGTCGGGGCTGGCGTCGTCCGCCTTTGCGACCGTCTGTTCTTCCGGTTTCGCGGGGTCGGCGTCCTGCGGCAGATCGGGCTGCGCGTCAGGTTGCGGTGTTTCCTGTGCCTGAGGCTCCGGCGGCGGCTGTTGCGGCTCCGGAGGCTGCGGCTCCTCTTTTGCCTGCTCCGGCTGTGGAGGCTGCTGCTTCTGAGGTGGTTGCTGCGGCTGCGGCTTGGCCTGCTGCTGCTCTTGCGTCGGCGCGACAGGACCCGGCGGCGGAGAGACCGCGTCCGCCACC
Organism: uncultured Hyphomicrobium sp.; assembly: GCA_964470545.1. Taxonomy (GTDB): domain Bacteria; phylum Pseudomonadota; class Alphaproteobacteria; order Rhizobiales; family Hyphomicrobiaceae; genus Hyphomicrobium_B. The sequence goes on from CAYYDL010000253.1 coordinate 1,171, forward strand.
GCTACCTTGCTCTGCAAGTCTTGTTCGGTAACGAGGGAGACACTGATCGCATTGTCTGCGCCATCCTCGCTGCCCAGACGTTTGGCGCCGCCATTACGGATCGCACTGACGAAGAAGGACGCGTGAAGGATGGCTGCGCAGGCTAGCGCAATGTAGAAATTCCGCTCGCGATTGCTCTTCCCCGCACCCCAGCGCGCGAAGCCCGCAATAGAAAGACCGGCCGTTTGCCCCACGTTCTCGGCAGTCATGCGACTAAGATAGATCCCCAACGTTCCGAGATTACAACGCTTGCCCCAAGCGTTGCCAACAACGATAAATGATCGGCGAAAAAACGCCGACATGCCGCGACCGCGATTATCCGGGCGTGCGCCGTGAGGTCGCGGGGAAAACCTTGAGTTTCCCCAGAATTAAGGCGATTCGCTGAACAGCATGCTCGCTCCTGCTCCAACACAGAGTTCAGCTCATGTCACGCAACGAAAAAACGGTCCGGCATGGCACAATCCGCGCCGGGATCGGCGGCTGGACCTTTGAGCCATGGAGGGGTGTCTTTTACCCCGAAGGTCTCGCCCATGCAAAAGAGCTGCGGTACGCCAGCCGCCATCTTGCCACGATCGAGGTCAACGGCACGTACTACCGCACGCAGAAACCTTCGACGTTCGGGAGTTGGGCCAAGGAGACGCCTGACGATTTCATTTTTGCCCTCAAAGGACCGCGCTACGCCACGAACCGCCGCGTGCTGGCGGAAGCGGGAGAATCGATCGACCGGTTCATCGACTCCGGAGTAGCAGAACTAGGAGAGAAGCTCGGGCCGTTGCTTTGGCAGTTTGCGCCGACCAAGAAATTTGACGAGACCGACTTCGGCGCCTTTCTCGATCTCCTGCCCCGCAAAATCGGCAAGCGTGAACTGAAACACGCCGTCGAGGTCCGCAACCCCTCG
>CAYYDL010000254.1:0-2053 GCA_964470545.1 uncultured Hyphomicrobium sp.
GCAGTCATCCGCGGCCTTCAGACACGCGATGTACTGATCGACCTGCTTCCGGAACCGCTCCGGGACCTTCACCCAGTCGGGCGCCGCGCGGCCGATAACGTAATCGAACGCTTTGCCGAGGGGGAGCTCATCAAAGGTCTCTCGCCCCAGGTTGCTCGACTCGTGGTCTCTGAGCACGTCTAGCATCAGGCAGCATTCCTCCGGCGTGGCCGCCGTCATGAAGTGTTCGAATGCCCGGCGCACTTCGTTCAGGATGTTCGCGCGGATGCGCTCCGTGACGGTCTTTGGCTCCAGCTTAAGCTGCGGAGCCTTCGCCCGGTGCTGCTCGCGCCAAGCGACGATCATGTCGTCCTTGAGTGCCTGGAAATCGCGGTAGCCGAAATCGTCCAGAGACTTCTTGATCTTCGCGTGCTCCTGCGGCCCCCAGAGGTTCGAGGCCCATCTCCAAACCTTGTGATAAGCCGCGGCGGCAATCAGCAGATCCGTGAATTCCTCCGCTCCTCCGTTGGCGATCATGTCGGCGACTTCATCGGCGATGAGTTGCTGGACTGGCGCGAGTTCGCGCGTGACGGTCTTTGTGGCCGGTGTCGGGGCGGCCATCTTTGGTGTTGCGTTTTTCTTCATTTTCGTTTTTCTCCTTGTGAAGCAGTGCGATTGATTTATTGGGAAAGGCCTGCCGCTTTCGTTTGGGCCAGCATGGCGCGTGCGGCTTCGCGCCTCTGGAGCAAGGTCGTTACGAGTTCCCGGGTCCGCTCACTCGGCAGTTTGGGGACCTGTGCCGCCTCTGCGAGCAGACGCCATTCGCCGGGGTGCATCGTCGCAGCGTCTTCAGCCGTGATGCCCGCAGCATCCAGAAGGTCGGCGAGCGTGATGGCGCGGACGATCCTGGCCCGCGGTTCGAACACTATGGGCGCCATCGCTACGCCGCCTCCCCACCGCATCGCGCCGCGGCGGCGAGGCCCGAGGAGACTGCTCCTCTTCCCGCCGCATCTGCCTCGGTGACATTGTTTCTACGTGCCATGCAGCTCTCCTTGTGGGTTGGCGGTCATAGTTTTAGGCCCAACTGTCGACCGCCCGTGAAAGGCTTTAGGGCTTGCTGATAGGCCTCGAATGAGGAGCGCGCCGTCGCCTTAAATTCGCTGTCGGTGAGATGTTGATTGCAGTCGGCGCATACCAGCCAGGTCTGCGAGGCTCGGTTTTGGCTGCGTCCATAGAAGTGGTCATATTCGGCGCCCGGTAGCCGACCGGATTCGGTGCACACGGGCGCCTCCTGGCAGCACGGGCAGATTCCGTTTCGCCGCGCCAGCGTCACGGCGACGTGCAGCGCCTGCGTCTTCGGCGAGAGCGGCCTGCGTTGCTGAGGTAGGCTTTGGCGGATCTCACGCAACTCACCCACGATAGTGCGCTGACCTGCCTCGATCGTTTCGACGCGATCGCGCACAACCTCAAGCATCCGGATAAGCGGAAGCTGTTCCGGCTCAACAGGGGAACTCACCGGAGCCGGCGGCACCAACTCCAAAGCCGGTTGCGAGCCGGCCGGAGGGGTGTCCCTTTTGAGCGCTTTCATCGCGGACATCCGTGTCAAGCCCTTCTTTCAGTTCACTTGCATCCGCACCGCATCGGCGTGACAATGAGAATAAGCTAAAGCGCTTTAGCTTGTCAATGGGAGGTCTGGCAAAACCGCTTTAGCTTATAGGTGTGAAAGAGAATATGGTCCGCAAGGTCATGAGTGAAATGGGCCGGAAGGGCGGAAAGATCGGGGGGAAACGCTCACTGGAGACAATGACGCCCGAGCAACGCACCGCCCGGGCGAAGAAGGCCGCCGCGGCGAGCGCGAAGGCGAGGGCGAAGAAGGGGTCAAAAGGGTAGCCGCTGTGCCGAAGTGGGTACTCGCTATCGGCCTGCTTGCAACAGGATTACCTGCCATCGGTCGTGCGACGGAGGTCGAGTACGCGCCAATCCAGATGGCGCCGCCCACGACTAATGGAGCCGGTGGTGTGCGTGTATCGATTGCGGAGTTCATACGTGACCTACCGCGACGAAACGTCTACTT
>CAYYDL010000255.1:0-3599 GCA_964470545.1 uncultured Hyphomicrobium sp.
CGTGGACACGCACTGCGCGACGTACGTGAGGTCACCAACGTTCTGGATGTTCAATTGGACAGACATGCCTTCTAAACGCGGCGCTAGTCTTCCAAAGTCATAACCTGCGGCTAAATCGAAAAGCGTATGATCTGAGACGAAGAAGGTGTTGTCTTGATCGCCCGCCGTCTTGTCGACATAGCGCACGCCTGCGCCAAAGCCAAAGCCGTCCATCCAGCCATCATGGAACGTATAATACCCCCACAACGCTGCGGTCTGAAGCGGAGCATTCTGCGGGACCTTGCCAATCAAATCGGGAGTGCCATCTGTGATCTCAGCCTCGTTATAGGTATAGGACCCTATGACATCGAGATTTCTCGTCAGGTTGAACTTGCTTTCGAACTCGATGCCACGCGAACGAATTTCGCCGGTTTGCACGACTTGTCCAAAAGAATTCTGCGCCTGCACATTTTGTTGCGTCAGATCATAAGCGGCCAACGTGAAGAGCGCGTTATAGCCAGTCGGCTGATACTTGATGCCGACCTCATACTGCTCGCCAGTGGTCGGAACAAATGCCTGCTGTGTGTCGGCGTTCACGCCGACAACGGGCGCAAATGAAGTTGCATAACTGAAATACGGAGCCCAGCCGCCATCAAGCAGATAGGAAATTCCGTAGCGCTGCGTAAAGGCCTGATCGTATTGATCGCTTTTAGTGCCGTCGAGGAAGTTATTTGTCGACGTGTCGGTGAAGTCTTCGCGAATTCCTAGCGTGAGTAAGATTCGATCCAACTTCACCTGGTCTTGGACATAGATGCCGGTCTGATTGAGAACTTGATTGGTGTTGGTCTCAAACCCTGGAAACGGCACAGGAGTGATCGAGATATCGCCATAGTCCGGATTGAAGAGATTGATGTTGCTCCCGAAAGCTTGCCGCCAATAAGATCTCTCCTGATAGTGTTGGTAATCGACACCAAAGAGAAATTTGTGAGCTAGTGGGCCGGTCCAGAACTTGGCCTCGGCATTGGTATCGACGTTGAACGAATTTTGATCGGTATTCGACGTTAAAACGTATCGCGAAATTTCGTATTGGCCGGTGACCGGATTGATAAAAATCCCGCCACCGGAGTCTGGTGGCAGCGGCAGGAACTGATCAAGCGTGCCGTCGACATGCATGTAGCGCAGGTTCTGTCGCACGGTCCAGGTGTCGTTGATTTTGCTATCGAGCGCGTACCCGACAGACTGCTGGTCGCGATGGTTATCATTATAACCTGGCTCGCCGAGGTATGTGCTGCGCGACAGTTCTGTCCCAGGCGGCAATCCATATAGCGGCAACTGGGCATAAAGTCCGGTTTCGGGATCGTGCTGAAAACTGCTGAGGAAAGTCAGCGTCGTTCCGCTCACTGGCTTCCAGCTTAGTGATGGCGCAATGAAGTAGCGCTCTTGCGAGTTGAAATCGACCTGAGAGTCGAAATCGCGCGCGACTCCGGTCAAGCGGTACGACCATTTTCCATCCGACGTGAGTTTATCACTGAAGTCGAATGCGCCCTCGATATGGTCGAAGTTGCCGAACGTCAGTGAGACCTCGTGGTAGGGCACATCCAGTGGCCGCTTGCTGATCGCTTCCACGATGCCACCGGGCGAGCCCGCACCGTAGAGCACGGATGCGGGACCGTGAAGAACTTCGAGGCGTTCCAGGCCATAGGTCTCCAACTGTGCCACCGTCGAAGACGAACTCGACTGAATTTTCAAACCATCCAGATAGCGGTCGAGGATGAAGCCTCGCGCATAGACGAGATCGAAGCCCGAAAAGTTCGCGCGGTTATCCGCGTCCACACCCGAGGTATAAAAGAGGGCTTGTGGAACGGATTGAGCACCTTGCTGGTCCATCTGCGCACGCGTGACGACGGAAACCGCCTGCGGCGTTTCGAGCAGTGGTGTATCGTTCTTCGTCGCGGTGCCGCTGACTTTGGCAACGACGCCCTTTACAGGACTTGTCGCCGTCTCAGGCGCTGGTGCGGTCTGAGCCGTCGCTGCGCCGGTCGAAGCTTGCTTAGACGACTTGCCCGACGCACTTTTTTGAGAGGCCTTGGCCTTTTTGGGCGCCTTTACAGCCTTGGGAGTCTGAGCCGGCGCTTCGACCACAACGTCCGGGAGCGTCTGGCTCTGCGGCTGGTCGGACTTGGCCGGCGTGGCGGTCTGCGCCGAAGCCTGACAACCAAACGAGAGAACAAATCCTGTGGTCACCGCGAAGGCGACAAACACTATAGTACAGATCTTATAATATCTTGTACTCAAAGTCCTTCTGCACATGCGCGCTTGTCACATTCCATACGGTTTATGTATACTTTTGAACCAGCATATTTTAGAAACGGCTCGCAAGCCCACTTGGAAAGTTGGCTGCGAATAGGTCCGCCGGCGTTACTGAAAAGAGACACACGCGGCGCGGAACGCCAAAGGGTGGGATTTCAACCGTCATGCAATGGACAGAGCCAACCCCAGAGCTATTTTCGGGCTTCGCCGCCGCGGCTCTGATCGCGATCGGCGTCTTCCTGCTCCGGCCGGCGGCTCGAGCGTCGGGTTCGGGAGAGTTGCGGAGCTTTCCGTTCGCCTGGTTGACGATCGGGATCGGATTTGCGCTCTTCGCCGCGAGTTGCGGACTGGTTCGCGGCCTCGTCTACGCGCTTCTTACATTTGCACTTGCCGGATACGCGTCCGTCGCCTCAAACTTCACTTTGCGAACCTCATCGGCACGGATGGCGACTTCGCATGCTTCAGAACCGGAAGTGCGGCCGACGAATTGGCGCAGTGCGGGCGCGAAAGCACTGCTCTCAATTGTACTCGCAGGATTTGCGGCTTTTGGCTTCGGTGAAGCTTTCGCTATTGCGATGCCGATGACGGCGCCCGACCGCATTGTCATCGGTGGATTGTTGGTGCCGGTCCTTTGGGGAGGCGGCATGGCTTGGACGCTAGCGGACGCGAAACTCCTGCGCGTGGCGGTCGCACTCACGGTCATCGCAGGGGCGGGCTTCGCGATTGCCTTTCTACCGAAGGTATTCCATTGATGGACGATGTCGTCGCGCGTACTGGAGCACCGTCCACGGCGCGCCCAAAACTCCTCTTATCGCCACGCTTCGTGCAGGCGATGCTCGCCGGCCATTCTGCACTTGGTCTCGCTTTTGCGGCCCTGATCTATCTCGTCTGTCTCACTGGTACCATCGCCGTCTTTAAGCACGAAATCCAGCGATGGGAGCAACCAAATGCGCCGCTCGTCACGCGGCCGCTGTCGCCGACGGCCATTCAGGAAGCTGTATGGGCAGGCTATGGGCAGGCTCTCATAGATTCCACGTCGCATTGGCTCGGTCTCGCCGCGCCGAGCCCCCTCAGCCCGCGCTTCGTAATCAATTATTTCGATCCGGCGACCGGTGGCGAGGGGGAATGGGCGGCGGATTCTCAAGGCCGTCTCGTGACCCGCATCAACGCCCCGTTCGCCGAATTCGTCGAGGACCTACACACGAGTTTGCACCTTCCCGGTAGCTGGGGACGCTTTCTCGTCGGCCTCACCGGTGTTGCTTTGCTGTCGTCGCTGATCTCGGGACTTCTCTCCCATCCCCGGATTTTCA
>CAYYDL010000256.1:0-10873 GCA_964470545.1 uncultured Hyphomicrobium sp.
GGCTTAATTCGGCGCCTGTGTTGCAACCAATCGCCAGTTCGGATTGCTACGCGCCTTGGCCGATGAAATGTCCCGGCTGAACGTCCAGATGTCGGTGACATCCTTGATCTTTTTCGGATCGCCCGCGATGACTTCGCCGGCCTTGTCGCGCGTCACGGAAATGAGTTCGCTCATGAATCGCACGGTGACGTAGGCAATGCCGTTCTTAGCCTCGGCCTCGACCATTTCGGCTTTCTTGATGCCGACGAACTGCTGCTCGACCGTCTCGCCGCGTGCTTCGCGCTCGGCAATCGCAGCCGTGAAGCCGTCATAGACGTCTTTGCTCAGGAGATCCTTGAGCGACCGGCGGTTGCCCTCGGCAAAGGCCGAAACGATCATCTCGTAGGCGCGGCCTGCACCTGCGAGGAAGGAATCAGGCTCGAAAGACGGATCGAGCTTGGCAATATCGAGAAGGCCGTCGGTAATGGCCGGATCCTGCACGGGATAGGCCCTGATGCGCGCCTCGACGCTCGGTCCGGAAACTTCCGGCACGGGCGCCGCCGGAACCGGCTCACGGTCACGCCGCGGCATCGCGATGACATCTGCCGACGCGGCCTCCGCCGCCGCGCGCTGACCTGCCTCACGTTCGCGGGTTTTCAAACGCTCGACGCGCTGTTCGTCCTCGTCGGTGCGCTGGCCCAGCACGCTTCTGAGCTTGATAATCGCAGCAACGGCCACAATAAGGGCGATCAGCGTGATGACGTCGAATTGACCGTACATTCTTAGGGTCAGTGCCTCCGGTGGGACGGGATGCCCAGTCTAGGCATCAACATCGATTGCTTGCTATGCTAGCACCACATCTAAGGTTGCGGGCGGACGATTTGAAGGTGTCACCTATAACACCTTAGGGTTGCCACGTCTTCCGCCCATCTTTGCCGCGCTTCCCGGCCTGCGATGGCCTGAAACGCAATGTGAATAGTGTTGAAACTCTCGGCGCGCCTTCGGCAGGATGTGGGACTGCAGGCCTGCAATAGCGTTAAGGTGCCGCAACAGTTTGGCGAGAGCGTATGTCTCAACCCTTTAAGATTGCATTGGTCCTCGCGTTTGCGGCCCTCCCGCTGTTGGAGATCGGCCTGCTGATCCGTCTCGGCCAGCTGATCGGCATCTGGTGGCTGGCGGCCATCGTGATCGGAACGGCCATTCTTGGAACCTATGTCATCCGTCGCGTCGGATTATCCGTTTTCGAGAGGGCGCTTTCCCGGCTGAATTCCGACCGGGAAGGCTTTTCGCCGCTTTTTGATGGATTTGTGCAGGTTCTTGCGGGTCTGCTGCTCATTTTTCCCGGCATCATCTCGGACATGATCGGCCTGATATTGCTCGTTCCGCAGATTCGCGGCGTCGTGATAAGAACCGGGTTGCTGAAGCTCGTGACGCTGTTCCACTATCAGGCCGAGGTGAGCCGCGAAACGTTTCGAGCTTCGGCCGAATCTCCGCAGCACGACGACGACGGCATCGTCATCGAGGGCGAGTATGAGCGCGTCAGTGAAAAACCGCTCTACCCCGGCAAAGCGGTTCAACCGCGCCGTTCACGGCGGTGAAACACCATCGCCCCCTAGTTCTCCGAATCCGGCTGCGTTGCGCACGGGCGAGCAACGTGCTAGCGACCCGCGTTAAATCGCCTGAAATTTGCAATGCTTGAAGAGGGGCCGATGGCCGATCAAGGAAATAACGGAAACGGTGCGTCCGCAACAGCGCGCCCCGACGGCCAAATTCCGATCCAGGCCAAGATCGTCAATCAGTACATCAAGGATCTTTCGTTCGAGAATCCGAACGTCCATAAGTTGATCGCCGGCATCGGAGACCAGCCGAATCTCAAGGTCGAGGTTAACGTCGGCGCCCAGCACATCGAAAAAGATTTTTACGAGACGGCGATCGAGTTCAAGGCGACCGCAACAAACAATCTTGGCACCATCTATCTGCTCGAGACGGTTTATGCAGGCCTGTTGAAGATCGAGAGCATTCCGGAGGGCGCGATCGAACCGTTCCTGCTCATTTCCGGCCCCTCGATGATCTTCCCGTTCCTGCGCCGTTTGGTTGCCGACGTCACGCGCGAAGGTGGCTTCCCGCCGCTGCTGCTCGATCCGATCGATTTCGGCGCGCTTTACATGCAGCGCCAGCGGCAACGCCCGCAGACTGCCGGGCCGACCATCGCCTGAAGAACGTCGTCAGGCCGAGGTTTCAGTCCAGAATCGAAACCACAGGGCTTGTGTCTTCATCTTTTCGATAAACGACCGATGCGCCTCGAACTCGCCTTCGGCGATGCGCGGTGCAAGCGGCTCTGGTCGCGTGAGAACCACTCTCCGACGTCCATTCATACCCTGACCGGCTGCTGTCGTCGCGCTCGCCGTCTGCAGACCGAACGTTGCCTGGCGTTCTCCGAGCAGTTCGACATAAACCTCCGCCAGCAACAGGCTATCGACCAGCGCGCCATGCTTCGTGCGCTGGGAATTGTCGATCGCATAGCGCTTGCAGAGCGCGTCGAGCGTATTCGGTCCGGCAGGATGTCGACGCCGCGCGAGCGCGAGCGTGTCGACGACCCGATCGAAGCTGATCGCTCTCTCGCCCAGCAACCCGAGTTCATGATTGAGAAACATGATGTCGAACTGGGCATTGTGGATGACGAGAACGTCGTCACCGAGAAATGCCATCAGATCGCGGGCGACGTCTTTGAAAAGCGGCTTGTCGAGAAGGAATTCCGTAGAGATGCCATGAATTTCCTGTGCTTCCATCGGCACGTCGCGCTCGGGATTGATGAAGCAATGGAATTCGCGGCCAGTCGGAATCCGGTTGATCATCTCGATGCCGCCGACCTCGATCAGCCGATGCCCTTTCTTGGGATCGAGCCCCGTCGTTTCGGTATCGAGAACGATTTCGCGCATCGTGGTCCTGCAGCCTAGGCGTTAATCGCGCCAGAACTCCTCGTAAGCGGTGGCGCTCAGGGGCAGGAGCTTAGCGATGATGACATCGATTTGGCTGTTGCAGTTTTCGACAGATCCGCTGGTGTCCACAACGAAATCGGCCCGCGCCTCTTTTTCAGCTTCCGGAAGCTGCCGCGCAATGACCGCCTCGAACTTCGCATCTGTCATTCCCGACCGCGCCAGAACGCGTTGGCGTTGAACGTCGCGCGAAGCGGTCACCACCACGATGGCATCGACGCGTTCGTCATGCCCACCTTCGAAGAACAGGGGAACTTCGAGGACAGCCATCGTCGCTCCGTTCGCATATTCTTCCTGGAGAAACCGTCGCTCGGCCTCGTGCACGCGCGGATGCACGATGTCTTCGAGTTCCTTGAATCGGTGTGGTTCCGCAATCAGATGCTGTGAAAGCTTGGTGTGGTCGACGATGCCGTCCGTCAGCGATCCGGGAAATGCCTTTTCGATTTCGCCAGCCATCGGACCCGCATAGAGCCGGTGCACTTCTGCGTCAGCATCGAAAACGCTGATGCCGCGCGTACGAAATCGAGCTGCGGCGGTCGATTTTCCCATCCCGATCGACCCGGTCAGTCCGACGACAAGCATTATGCCTCGCGAATGTTCTCAGCAACGAGGGCATAAAGCTCGGAAGAAACCTCAGGCCGAACACCGAACCACTTTTGGAACCCGGGAACAGCCTGATGGAGCAGCATGCCGAGACCGTCGACCCCCACCAATCCATGCGTGCGGGCCGACTTTAAAAGGGGAGTTTCCAACGGGACGTAAACGAGATCTGCGACGACGGCGTCCTTTTTCGCCAACCGGAAGTCGATCTCGGGGCTTCCGACGCCATTCATGCCAAGCGTCGTCGTGTTAATGATAAGAGATGCTTGCGCGACGTGATCATTTCGGACATCCCACGGCCACGCCGTGACGCCTGCGCCGAAGTGCCGCGCAATGTCCTCGCCCCGCGCGACGGTCCGATTGAAGATCCGGACATCGTCCCGCCCGCTCTCCAACAGACCGTAAACCACGGCCCGCGCCGAACCTCCGGCACCGAGCACGAGCACGGGCCCCGGGATATCGCGCCACCCCGGCGCCGACTGATCGAGATTGGCCATGAAGCCATACGTATCGGTATTGGCGCACGCGAGCGCCTCGCCTTCAAACCAGAGGGTGTTCGCCGCACCGACCGCGACGGCGGAAGCATCCTTGATGTCTGCCGATCCGAACACGCGTTCCTTGTACGGAACGGTGACGTTGCAACCGACGAACCCGCGATCTTTCATCGTCGCGAGAAACGTCACCAAGTCTGCCGGCTCGACGGGCTCCTTCGTATAAAACCCCTCGATCCCATACTGGCGCAGCCAATAGCTATGAATGAGCGGCGATCGTGATTGCGTGATCGGCCAGCCAATGACACATGCTTTCTTCATGCCGTGAGCATCTCTTCGTCACGTAAGCGCTGAAGCAACGGCAAAAGAGGAATGCCGAGGATCGTGAAATAATCACCCTCGACGCGCTCGAAAAGCTGGATGCCCGCGCCTTCGAGTTCATAGCACCCGACGCTTCTCAGAACCCGTTCTCCCATATGTTCGAGATATGCCGCGAGAAATTCTTCGGAGAAATCGCGCATCGACATCCCTGCCGACGCGAACGTCTGCCAATGAACGGTGCCACTGCGTGCGAGCGCGACCGCGGACACGAGATCGTGTGTTCGGCCTCTGAGCATAACCAGATGCTCGCGCGCTTCCGCAATGCTTTCAGGCTTCGAAAAAATCTTCCCGCCGAGCACCAGGACCTGGTCGGCGCCAATCACCAGCGCGTCGGGATGGGCGACAGACACGACGCGGGCTTTTTCCGCAGCAAGAACACTGGCGATGTCGCTGCCTTCCGCACCCGACGTCTGTTCGAGAATGGCATCGCGAATGGCAGTTTCGTCGATCTCAGCCGGAACGACGTCAAAGGAAAGCCCGGCGGCCTTTAGCAAATGTATCCGTGCTGCGCTTCCCGACGCGAGCACCAGACGTGTCGTCTCAGGCATTGCTCGGTTCCGCCTCCGATCGCGTACCCGATTTGCGATCTTGCAAAAGCTTGAGAATCATCGTCGCCGATTCTTCGATGGAACGTCGCGTCACGTCGATGATCGGCCATCCGTATTGCGCGGCGATCTTCCGCGTATAGGCAATCTCCGCCGAGATCAGATCGCGATCGACGTACGTATCGAGATCGCGATCGGCCATCAACACGGCGCGGTTGCGGCGCACGTCGGCAATGCGATCGACATTGGCAATCAGGCAAACGACGAACGCCGTGTGCGGCTCGAACAGCTGTTCCGGCAGCGGCACCTGCGGCACAAGAGGCAAATTCGTCGTCTTATATCCGCGCTGCGCCAGATAAAGACTCGTCGGCGTTTTCGAAGTCCGCGAGATCCCGAGCAGAACGATATCGGCGTCGTCGAGATTGTCGGGGAGCCGGCCGTCGTCGTGCGCCATCGTGAAATTCATCGCATCGATGCGTCGGAAGTAATCGGCATCGAGCACGTGCTGGCCGGCAACGGTCGGAGTCTGCGGTGCGCCAAGATAGCTTTCGAAAACCTGCATGATCGGTTGCAAGACCGCGAGACACGGAATCTTGAGTCGCTGACAATGCGCTTCGAGCTCCGCCACCAGCGCGGTATTGACGATCGTATAGAGAACGATGCCCGGCTCTTGCTCGATATCCGCGAGCACGCGCTTCAGTTGCCGCTGCGTCCTGACGAGCGGATGCACGTGCTCGATCGCCCGAATGTTTTGATATTGCACCGTCGCCGCCTTCGCGATGGCTACCAACGTTTCGCCGGTCGAATCCGAGACCAGGTGCATGTGAAAGAGACTAGGAAGCGTCATGGCGAGCGATCTCACGAGAGGCGAAGGGCAGCATGTTCATAACCCGAAGGTTTTCCCCGGTCCCGGTGGAAGAGCCTCGCGTTGAGAGAACAACCATGCTCCTGCCCACGGCGATACCCACATCCTCGCAAAAGGGAAAGATGTTGTTCAGCGAATGGCCGTCCCAAGGAACAAGCCGGCCTTCCTGTCCTTGTCCAGGAGTTCTCAACAAGACTCCCCATTAGGTTGCCGTTGCACGCGATGCGCAAGCCATTGATTAACGAGGGCCTTATGGCTCTATTGCATGCGACGGCCCACAAGCGCTACCGCTCGTGGTACACGATCCAGCCACTGGAAACTGTGTGGGTGAAGCGTGGACGCACAACCGATCCCCGATGCTCCCCGCCCTAAGAGTCAAAAAAATAAACTTCAAGAAAACTGATCTGATTTGAAGTGAAGGGAAGAACGAGGGTGCGCGACGTGAAAACGGACTTGCTCGAAAAACGCTTTCTGCAACCGTTTGCGAGCAAGGCAGTGTCTCCTCCGCCGGTGTGGTTGATGCGCCAGGCTGGCCGCTATCTGCCGGAATATCGCGAGGTTCGTGCCGAAGCCGGAAGCTTCCTCGACCTCTGCTACACCCCAAAGCTCGCCGCCGAAGTGACGCTGCAGCCGATCCGCCGCTATGGCTTCGACGCCGCAATCCTGTTTTCCGATATTCTCGTCGTGCCCGATGCGCTGGGCCAAAGCGTTCGCTTCGCCGAAGGCGAAGGCCCGCGTCTCGATCCGATCAAATCCGTTGAAGGCCTCGCCCGACTCGCCCTATCCAACACCAACGACAAGTTCGCGCGTGTTTGCGAAACGGTCGAGCGGTTGAGCCAAGCTTTGCCGCGTGAAACGGCATTGATCGGATTTTGCGGAGCCCCATGGACCGTCGCGACATACATGGCCGAAGGCAAGGGATCGTCCGATCAAGCGGCTGCGCGCAGTTGGGCCTATCGCGATCGTGCCGCATTTGCGCACCTCATCGACATCCTGACGGAAGCTTCAATCGTTTATCTGACTGGCCAAATTGAAGCCGGTGCCAATGCGATCCAGATCTTCGACAGTTGGGCCGGCAGCCTCGCCGAAGACGAATTCATGCGCTGGGTCGTCGCGCCGACGGCGCGGATCGTCAAAGAGCTCCGGACGCGCTTTCCTGATGTTCCGATCATCGGCTTTCCGCGTGGCGCCGCGGCGATGCTTCAACCCTACATCGAAGGAACGGACGTCGACGGGGTCAGTTGCGATACGTCCTGCCCCTTGAGCGTGATGCAGACGATCGCGAAAACCGGCAAAGCCGTGCAGGGCAACCTCGATCCGCTGCTGCTGGTCGCGGGTGGCGACACCCTCGATGCACGCGCCGACGCAATTTGCACCGCCATGGCGGGCCTACCCTTCGTTTTCAATCTCGGCCATGGCATCGTACCGGAAACGCCACCTGAGAACGTCGCACGCTTAGTCGAACGCGTGCGCCAGCCTCGGAATTGAGATCATGACAGACGCACCCGATCGCAGTTCACCGGGCCGCCGTGCAGGAATCTCACTCGTGGTGACTGCCGCTGCCGCGCTTCTGTTGATCGCTCTGCTCGGGAACGGTGCCTACCTTTGGATCAAGGCGTTCCACGTCATCGCCGTCATCGCGTGGATGTCGGGAATGCTCTATCTGCCGCGCCTTTTTGTCTATCACGCTGACGTTTCCGTCGGTTCTCCTCAGTCTGAGACTTTCAAGGTGATGGAGGCGCGTCTCCTCGACATCATCACAACGCCGGCCATGGTGGTCACGTGGGTCCTGGGCCTATGGCTCGCTTGGCAGAGCGGCTTCTGGATGGCCCCCTGGCTGCACGCGAAATTCGCGCTCGTCCTTGTCCTTTCCGGGTTGCATGGCTACCTCTCTGCTGCCACGCGCGCTTTCCGTGAAGATCGCAACACGAAACCGGCGCGTCACTGGCGCATTATCAACGAAGTCCCGACAGTGCTGATGATCGGCATTATCATCCTCGTGATTGTAAAACCGTTTTGACGCTTTTCAGGTCGTCGCCGATCTGCTATATAAGCCAAGTCCTCATAGGATTTTGGCAAACGGCACGTATCGACGTTTTAATGCGTCAGCGTTCGCTGGTTTATGACGGGGCGCCCGCCTCGTCGCCGTTGTGCCAGGCTCATTCACCCCACCTCACCACCCGATACCGCTCACATGCGGCGCTCCGTGGAGTTCTTTTTCAATGAAGCAAATGAAGCTCGAGGATTTGAAGCGGAAGTCTCCCGCCGAGCTCGTCACCTTTGCCGAAGAGGCCGGTGTCGAGAACGCCTCGACCCTGCGCAAGCAGGAATTGATGTTCGCGACGCTGAAGCAGCTCGCAACCCAAGAGACAGAAATCACCGCGACGGGCGTCGTCGAAGTCCTGCAGGACGGCTTCGGCTTCCTGCGATCACCGGAAGCAAACTATCTTCCCGGTCCTGACGACATTTACGTCTCGCCCTCGCAGATCCGCCGCTTTGCGCTCCGCACCGGTGACACGGTCGAAGGCCAGATCCGCTCCCCGAAAGAGGGTGAGCGCTACTTCGCCCTCCTCAAGGTTTCGAACATCAACTTCGAGGATCCCGAGAAGGCGAAACACAAGAGCCACTTCGACAACCTGACACCGCTCTATCCGACGAAATGGCTGAAGCTCGAAATCGAAGACCCGACGATCAAGGATCTCTCCTCGCGCGTCATCGACATCGTTGCACCTCTCGGCAAAGGCCAACGCGCCCTGATCGTCGCGCCGCCACGGACCGGCAAGACGGTCCTGCTCCAAAACATCGCCCACTCGATCACCGCCAATCATCCCGAATGCTATCTGATCGTGCTCCTGATCGACGAGCGCCCGGAAGAAGTCACCGACATGCAGCGCAACGTCAAAGGTGAGGTGATTTCCTCGACCTTCGACGAGCCGCCGTCACGGCACGTCCAGGTCTCCGAGATGGTGATCGAGAAGGCTAAGCGTCTCGTTGAGCATAAGAGAGACGTCGTTATCCTGCTCGACTCGATCACGCGCCTAGGTCGCGCCTACAACACGGTTGTGCCGTCATCCGGCAAGGTCCTGACCGGCGGCGTCGATTCGAACGCCCTGCAGAGGCCGAAACGGTTCTTCGGTGCGGCTCGCAATATCGAAGAAGGCGGCTCGCTGACCATCATCGCAACAGCCCTGGTCGATACTGGCTCGCGCATGGATGAAGTGATCTTTGAAGAGTTCAAAGGCACCGGCAACTCGGAAATCATCCTCGATCGCAAGGTTTCCGATAAGCGCGTCTTCCCGGCGATCGATGTTTCCCGCTCGGGTACGCGCAAGGAAGACCTGCTCATCCCGAAGGACCAGCTCAAGAAGGTCTACGTGCTCCGCCGCATCTTGAACCCGATGGGCACGATGGACGGCATCGAATTCCTGATCGACAAGCTCCGCTCGACCAAGACCAACGGGGAGTTCTTCCAATCGATGAACACGTAACGGATCAAAATGATTCACGTGAAAAAGGCCGCTTCGATCGAAGCGGCCTTTTTTGTTAAATGGAACACATTCGGCAGCGATCACTCCGCCGCGTGCAGAACCTGCTCGCGCGCTTCCTGCGCCGGTGTCTTGGCTTTCGCTGTGGCCGCCATCTTCTTGTAGCGCTCTGGCTCGCCTTTTCCGGGAACATAGACCCACGGAAGGATCATCTGCTCCCAGAGGCTTTTCGGGAAGTTCGGAAGCTCATCGACGCCCATATCCTTCGACGTAACTTCGCGGCTCAGTTTCTCAGCATACGTTCCAAGAAGTCTGTCCCAGACCGTCAGCAGCAAACCGAAGTTGCAATCCCCCTCGGTGCCCCAATTGACGTGGTGCAAGTGATGCAATCGCCCAATCGCGAGATGCTTCTGCAGCGGTCCAAGCGCCGTATCGACATTCGAATGCTGGACGATCAACGTCACCGAAATCAGGAAGCCGAGAACCACCGCGACCGGTGGCGGCATGCCGATGATCACGAGCGGCATGTTGCCGACGACCATATCGATGATCTGATGCAGCGGATGACGGATCACGCCGTTGTAGCCGTAGAGACGCCCGACGCCGTGATGAACCGCATGCAGCCTCCAGAGCAACGGCAGCCGATGGCTCAAGTAGTGCATAAACATAAATGAGAAGTCGGCAACGACGAACGCAATCAGAACCTGCGACCACATCGGCCACGCGGTCGGCCACAGACCCTGGAACGGGAACAGCCAGCAGATGACGGGAATGAGGAGCACGCCATTGATGGCGCTCAGCTCATAGAGGGCGATATGTCCGGTATTCGCGGCCATGTCGCCATGAGCCTCGTGATCGTTCCATTCCGGAAAGTACGGAGCGATCCGCTCGGCCGCCAGAGAGGTTGCATAGGCGATAACAAGCAGAGGCAAAATCCAGAGGTACGCCCACGTGTTGCCTTCGGCGACGACCAAGTGGCTGACCACCCAATAGGCGCCGCCGGTCAGGCCGAACATCATGAAGGGGGCGTAGCCGTAGCGAACGACGTTGCGCAAATATTTCATCTTGGGGCTGCCTTTCTTCGCACCCTCTATATCGCTCTGAGGATACACGCGCCAAGCGTATCAGCCGTGAGACGTTTCAACGCGGTAAAGATTGACGTCGATCAATAGTTTAGCTGCGCGCGATCAGAAGTTCTTTCTTGAATTCGGCGGCGTCTTGGAGCGGAGCGCCACAGACAGGTCCGGCACAGACATAAGCGGTTGATTTCCCACCGGCGCTGGTCTTGCCAGCGAGCGGCGACCCGGCTGGAAACGGTTTCCCGTCAGCGACAAATTCAATCGCGCCGGGCACCGATGTCGTCCGGAGCGCACTTTCGAGATCCGATCCCGAGGTTCCAATCACAGCAACTTGAACCTGGCGGCCGAGGTCGAGTTCCGCTGCGAGGAGACCACAGTGCCCGGTCGGCCCCCGCGCTACGACACCGGAGAAAGCCTCGGCAAGCTCAGCCGCTCTGTCGTCGTAACGGCTT
>CAYYDL010000257.1:0-3449 GCA_964470545.1 uncultured Hyphomicrobium sp.
CCGCACGCTGTCCCTTCGGCAATTCGCCGGGCGGTCTTGTGATGCTGATGCGCGAAGTTTCTATCAAACATCAAATGCAATCGGCGAAGGATGTATTGCGCCCGTTTTCGCGCGTCATGCTGAAACTGATTTCGACCGGCAACCAACTTTCTCCGGATATGATCAATCCGCAGCACTTTGCTGATTGGGGTCCGAATATTTCGAAGGTCGACGCGCCTTTGAAGCTTCTACGCAAAGCCATCCCGATGGCGACGCTGAATACGACCGAAACGGCTTGGGAAGTAAATCTCAAAACGTCGGTCGAGCTTTATACAATTTGGGAAATGAGCGGTGTTGTCGAGCAGCTTGAGGGCATCGATGAAAATCTTTTCGATGTCATCAGCGACATCATGAGTGAGAAGCGCGAAGATTGGAAGGATTTCCTGGAGGACCAGGAGGACTGATCCTTTCCGCAATCACGAGAATCTATCGAGCACTTTCCAGGGAGCCGAGCAGATGGCCACGAAAAACGGACCCAATAACGCGGGAAACGGCACCGAGCGCTTTACCGGTCACGGCTCGGAATGGAAGCCAGCCAAGCTTACACCGACGGAAGCGCAACTGGCGACCTCGTGGGTCGAGCAAAAGATCGATCGCCGGTCGATGTTGACGACGAAAGACCGTGTCCAAGACGCCCGCGACGCGATGTGGGAGCTGGAAAAAGACGGCCAGATTGTCGTCCACCGCATCACGGACGCACATCGTCCCAGGATGGCAAAGACGCTCTATGGTTGGGACAAGAAGATCCCGACCAATCAGCTTTGGCATCACAAGAGCTGCGGACAGTGTGGAAACATACCCGGTTATCCGGTATCGCTGCTCTGGCTTCAGAACAAGCTTGGCATTTCTTATCTTGACGAAACGGATCAGACGAGTTGCACGGCGTGGAATTATCACGGTTCGGGCATCGGAAATATCGAGAGCCTGGCCGCTGTTTTCCTAAGGAACTTCCATCAGGCCTACGTTTCGGCCAAGGCGCGGGGGTTGGACCCCGGGCATTTCTATCCGCTGGTTCACTGTGGAACGAGCTTCGGAAACTACAAAGAGGTTCGGCAATATCTTTTGATGTCGGCGAAGCTGCGTGAGAGCGTCACGAAAATACTCGGTAAGCTCGGGCGTCTCGTCGACGGAAAATTGCTCATCCCTGAAGAGATCGTCCATTATTCCGAATGGCTGCACGTCATGCGCCGCGACGTTCGGGAGCATCAGGTGGTCGATTGCTCGAACGTACGTGCAACTATTCATCCGGCATGCCACGTCTATAAAATGATCCCCGAAGATGTCATCTACGATGACGAAGTCCTCGAGGGGAATCGCGTCGCGGTGTCGACCGGAATCGTCCAAGCACTCGGCGCCAACGTGATCGACTATAAGACATGGTACGACTGCTGCGGCTTCGGCTTCCGTCATATCATTTCAGAACGCGAGTTCACGCGCTCGTTCGCGATCGACCGCAAGATCAAGGTTGCCGTCGAGGAAGCCAAGTCCGACGTGATGATCGGGCACGATACCGGCTGCATCACGACGCTCGACAAGAACCAGTGGATTTCAAAGGCTCAAGGCAGCAACGGCGGCGAAGGATACGAGCTGCCGGTCATGGCCGACTGTCAATTCGCGGCGCTTGTCTGCGGAGCCGATCCCTACAAGATCGTCCAGACGCATTGGCATGCGAGCCCTATCGAAAAGCTTCTTGAGAAGCTCGGAATCGACTGGCGTGTGAAGAAGGCAGAGTTCGAATCTTATCTTGAGAGCATCAAGCAAGGTGCAACGCCGGACCAATTGTACGATCCGCGCTTGCGGATCACGTCGGGTCCGGGCTTTCAGCCTGTCACACGGCAGATCGTTCCGCCGCCGCCGGCGGAATAAGCTGCCGACGTTTTTATACAGGGCGCGTACAGCAACGCGATCCGGCGAACGCCGAATGGAGTTAAGACAGACAATGAAGCCGATCCTGGTGGTGGGGGGCGGACCGGCCGGTCTCGCCGCAACGCATGCCCTCGCGAATGTCGGGCAGCCGAGCATTCTGGTCGAGAAAATGGATCGACTGGGAGGGGCGCCGATCTTTTCAGGCTACGCCAAGTTGGTGCCGTCGGGTCGTTGGGCCAAGGAAGCGATTGGCGGGATGATCAGCCGTGTCGAGCAGGACAGCTTGATCACCGTCAAGACCAATACCAAGGTGAGCAACTTCGATGGGCAACCCGGAAATTTCACTGCAAAATTATCGGACGGGACGAGTCTAGAGTGCGGCTCCGTCGTTCTTGCAACGGGATTTACGCATTTCGACAGCGTGAACAAGCCCGAGTGGGGATTCGGCCTGTTCCCTGATGTCGTGACCACGACGCAAGTCGAGCAGATGATTTCGTCGGGCCAGGGTGTCCGCTGTCCATCCGACGGACGAAAGCCGAAGCGCGTTGCAATTCTCCTTTGCGTCGGCTCTCGCGATCGTCAGATCGGCCGCGAGTGGTGCTCGAAGATTTGCTGCACGGTCTCGGCAAATCTCGCGATGGAGATCCGCGAGGAGCTGCCCGATTGCCATGTCTACATCTATTACATGGATATCCGGACGTTCGGTCATTACGAGACCGACTATTACTGGCGCTCGCAGGAAGAATTCAAGGTCAAGTATATCAAGGCACGCATCGCCGAAGTGACCAGTGACGGCAAGCAGGTCATCGTGAAAGGCGAGGATACGTTGGTAAAGCGGCCGATCACCATTCCCTTTGACCTCGTCGTCCATGCGATCGGTATGGATCCCAACGTCGATAACATGACGCTTTCGGCTGTTTTCGGCGTTGATCTCCACAAGCATGGATATATCGCGCGCAAGGACACGTATGGTTCGATGGGCGCAACGTCGAGGCCCGGCATTTTCGTCGCCGGTGCGGCTATCGGGCCCGAGACAATCGACGACTCGATCGCGCAAGCGAATGCCGCTGCGATGAGCGCCTATGCCGTAAGCCGGGAAGTGGCCAAGGAGGCGGCGGAGTAGGGCGATGGCGGCGAGCGTCACAGTATCGGGATCGCGGAACGAGGCGCGGCCAACGCTCGAGCTTTCCGGCGAAAAGCTTCGCTTGGCTGTGGAGGCGCTCATCCATGCATGTGACGATCTTGGAGGAGTGGAGCGCTTTGCTGCCGCAGTGCGGATCAAATCGGACGCGTTCCGCGAGCGTCTTGCGACCGGCGCCGTCGAACGTCTCGAGTTATCATCGTTTGAAGAACTCGTGCCGTTGATGGCGACGGTTCGAAGCCGCGTCGGCGCGTTGGTCGAACAGCACGGCTGGGCAAACGTCCGCAGCGCGATGATCGATCTTTTGGCGGACGCACATGTTCCGGACGCAGGCGACGCCCGCGTAGCGCAGTTTTGCAGACGTTTCCCTGGCGGCAAGGAGACGCGGTTCGTTCGCGACTTT
>CAYYDL010000258.1:0-4735 GCA_964470545.1 uncultured Hyphomicrobium sp.
CGAGATGGTTCGTCGGCTCGTCGAGGAGCAGAATGTCGGGCTTTGACAGGAGAAGCCGCGTCAAGGCTACGCGCCGCTTCTCACCGCCCGAAAGCTTCGTGACATCCGCATCGCCCGGCGGCGAACGCAGTGCGTCGAGCGCCTGCTCGACCTGGGCATCGAGGTCCCACAGGTTCTGGGCATCGATCTGGTCCTGAAGCGCCGTCATCTCGTCGGCTGTTTCTTCGGAATAGTTCGCCGCAATCTCGTTGTAGCGATCGAGGATGGCCTTCTTCTCCGCGACGCCCTCCATGGCGTTGCCGAGCACATCCTTCTCGGGATCGAGTTCCGGTTCCTGCGGCAGGTAGCCGACCTTGATCCCGTCGGCAGCCCAGGCTTCGCCGGTGAAGTCGTCGATCCGGCCGGCCATGATTTTGAGCAGGGTCGATTTACCGGCCCCGTTGAGGCCGACAACGCCGATCTTGGCGCCGGGCAGGAAGGAAAGCGAGATATCCTTCAGCACCTGCTTCCCGCCCGGGTAGGCCTTGGAAAGCTTGTGCATATGATAAACGTACTGATGTGCTGCCATACGTGGCGCCTCTGTGTCTTGAAACTCAAGGGATTTGAGCGGCCTTCTAGCCTATTGCGGCGGCTTGCTCAATTGGATCATTGCGCCCATCTGCGACGTGTCATAGCGCAATGCCATCTTTATATAGGAACGGATCGCTCGCTGAGGAATGACGGGAATGTCGGAGCAGACGACGGAAAGCGGTAAACCGCCGAAGCCAAAGATAACCTGCGCCCTGACGGGGCACGATTATTCGCGCGGCAAACTGGTCAATCTGGCCACCGTAATGCCTTCGCTCGTAGAGCGAATGCGCAAGGACCACCCCGACCTCAAGGACGACTCGTTCGTATTGCGCCAGGAACTCGATCGTTACCGCACTCTTTACGTCACAGAGCTGCTTCGGGCGGAATCGGGCGACTTGAGCGAGATCGAAAAGCAGGTCGCGGAAAGCCTCGCAACGCACGAAACACTCGCGGAGAATGTCGAGGAGGAATTTGGGGCCGAGCGGACGCTCGGGGAGAAGCTTTCCGACCTCCTGGCGGATTTTGGAGGCAGCTGGAGTTTCCTGATCGTCTTCGCGGCGTTCCTCGGAATTTGGATGATGTATAATTCCTACAGGGGCGGCGCTGCGTTCGATCCTTATCCCTACATCCTCTTGAATCTCATCCTGTCGACAATCGCGGCGGTGCAGGCACCGATCATCATGATGAGTCAGAAGCGGCAGGAAGCAAAAGACCGGTTACGGTCGCTCAATGACTACCGCGTCAACCTCAAGGCCGAGCTTGAAATCCGGACCTTACACGAAAAGATCGATCATCTTCTCAACAAGCAGTGGCAACGACTGGCGGAAATCCAGGAACTGCAGCTCGAAAAAATCATGGAGCGACGGAAGTAAGGGGCGGGAATCTCACCACGCCGGGTTCTTCACGCCGGTGAAGAAATAGACTCCAAGCCCGATGGTGAAGACGAGCCAGCCCCAGAGCACGTGCTCGATATAGACCGCCCAGAACGATCGCGTGCGCTCGTAGCGCCAAGCGAGAAGCAGGCCGACGACAAACGTGCCGCCTACAGCAATCCAGTTGCGAAACAGGATGTGACCGAATCCGAAGGCTAAGGCATTGGAGAGGATCAGACTTCGCCGAGAAGAGAACAACACGCCATAGCGATGAAAGAAAAAGATGCGGTACGCAAACTCCTGCGGCAGGACGGACGTGAACGGATACAGCACCATGATCTTCAGCCAGAACCCCGGACGCTCGGCCGCAAGGGAGAAAAGTCTTTCGGGCATTATGGCTGCAACGAGGGCCGCGACCACAAGGCTTCCGGAGAGAAACGTCAGGAGTATCGCAGCGAGCGTCGCGCGGTTCGGACGACGATCCAATTCCTTCTTCAGGCTATAACTTCGATCAAAAAGCAAAAATGCAGTGAAACCAATGAGCACCGGCGGCAGCGCATAAAACAACGGGACGCGATAGTCGAAGACGGCGACGCGCATCAGCAGCGGCAGCCCGAAATAGATCAATCCGAATTCGACCCATAGGCGCCCTCTGGATGCTTCGATTCGATGTTGTTCAGTGCCGCTTCCCTCCAACGTGCCGCCTGCGGAGAAAATCTCGCTGCTGCGGGCGGTCTGGCCGATAGAGAGCGATGCCGTCATTGGAGCGGTCCGCTGCTGACGCTATGGTCGTGCGTTAACGAGGCCGGGCAGCATCGCGGCGCGCTTTGCCCAACGCTTCCGGATTTCGGCAGCGATCGTTTCGGCGGAATGGAGCGGTGTATAGCTCCAGGTCGGGATGGCCTCACCGGACGCGGGCAGTGGCCGCGTTGCGCCGTAGGCCGCGAGGGACGCGTGGAAGCGATCGAACTTTGCGCTGCCACCGGAGGGAGAGAACAGGAAGATCGGCCGTCCCGTGGCGGCGGCTTCGCACACCATGCTGACGCTGTCGGCGGTAATTACGAAGGCGTCGGAGTGGGCGAGAAAGTCGGGATAGGGGTTTTGTCCCGCGCCGTTCCAGAAAATCGCAGGTTTTCCGGCGGTCGCCGTCTTGATCCGAGAGGCCAGCCGTTCCGGTGTCCGACGTGACGTGGTGATCATCAGGCCGGCGCCGCTTTCGGACAATGCCGTCAGCGATTGAATGAGGCGCTCTTCATCCGCGTCCGTATAGCGATAGTCGCCGTTCGGGCCGCCGATGAGGCAGGCAATCCGCGGCTTTGGTAGGGCGGCAATCGACGGCTGGATGGTTGCACGTAGCGCCGAAAGTCGTTTCGGCGAAAAACGGTGCGGCGCGGTCAGCGTGGTGATGACATTGGCGCCGCGTCGGCGATCGTGCTCGGGAACCCAGATCAGGTCGGCGCTCGCGGGTCCGGTTTTCGGATCCATCAGAATGACCGTATATGTTTGAAGGCCCGCACGTCGCTTCAAAGCCCGAATGTAGGGAATGGTCGTTCGGCCGGTTGCGAACGCCAGTGTGGGCCACGGCGGACCGAGCCAGCCGCCAGCAGTGCCCATTCTCTCGCCTGTCGGCAGCGGCCCCCAAGGCGCCATCAGCTTGTAGATGCCCTTGAGATCCACTCGCTTGACTTGCGGCGTCAGCCCAAGAGCCTCGATTACGCCGAGGCATTGGGATTCATGTCCGGCCTTCCCGTCGGAAAAGACCCAGGCCGTTCGGCCTTCGAGGAGGTCAGGATCGGCGGCAGCGATTGTCATTCGGTTTGGTCCTGGCCTTGCGATGTCGAAGTTCCGGACGACATAAAAAGCAACAAGCGATCCTTTGCGCGCCGGGCAACATTGCTGATATTACTTTAGACTTCCTGCAGCGGCTCGGTCCATGGCACTAGAACTCGACGAGACAGACTGGCGGATTTTGCGAGAGCTGCAAGCCGACGGACGGATCACCAACATCGCTCTCGCGCAGCGCGTGGGTCTCTCCGCGCCGCCCTGCCTGCGCCGGGTCCGCGCCCTCGAAGAGGCTGGACTTATCACCCGTTATACCGCGTTGGTTGACGAAGTCAGGCTCGGCTATGCGTTGACGGCGTTCGCGATGGTGCGACTCCATAACCAGGCGGAGTCGGATCTTCGCGCCTTCGAAAACCGCGTCCTCGGATGGCCCCTCGTCCGTGAGGCCTACATGCTCTCGGGGGAAAGCGACTTTATATTGAAATGCATCGCGCGCGACCTGCAACGCTTCCAGAGTTTCGTGCTCGATGAGTTGACGGCGGCCCCCAACGTCGCCAGCGTGAAAACGTACCTGACGATCCGACGCGCCAAACGCGAACCCGGTGTGCCGATCAGCGTAGCGGGACCTGATGGAACGTGATTGGCGCGCGGCTTATTGTGGAGGGTCGATGGGCACCTTTTCGAAATCGGCGACATCCGCGATCGGAGCGCTTCTTTTCGTCGTCGTCCCGAATCTATCACTCGCCGTCGCTGCAACATCAGATGATCTGTTCAACGACTACTTCTCGAATGTGCTTGCCGGCACACCCTGCTTCGCCCGAACCTATGACGACGCGCATTTGAACGCGCATCCGAGCCAGCGCGTGCGTGCGATCGAGATTGATCTGTCCAAGTCGAACTCCGACGGCACACCCAATTCCGCGGACCGTTTCGAACTGGGTTTTGCGCTGATGCTGCGATCGGGACCGGAATGGTTTGGTCAGTCAGCCAACTGTAAGACCAACGAAACGGACTTCGAGTGCTATCTCGAAAGCGACGGCGGCATCTTCCGGCTCATCCCGCAAAAAGGCGGCGGTCTTCGGCTTGAGGCCGGCGAAAGCGGCATCTCGCTTGAAGGTTCGAACGGCGACGTCGAACTTTCAGGCAAGAACGGAGAGGATCGGGTCTTTGACCTCGTTCCTTCCAACGAGGAGTGCCAAGCCGCGTCGGCCTATTTCGAAGGCGGCAACGAATAGCCGCTCCCATTAGCCCCAGGTCACCTTCAGGATTTCGAATGTCCGGGTACCCTTTGGCGTCGTCACATCGACGCTTTCGCCTTTCGTTTTGCCGATGAGCGCGCGGCCAATCGGCGACGAGATCGAGATCTTGCGATCGCGAAGATTGGCTTCTGTGTCTCCCACGATCATGTACGTGACCTTCTCGCCCGAGTCCTCGTCCTCGAGCGCGACAGTTGCACCGAACTTGATGGTGTCGCCGGAGAGCTTGGTGACGTCGATAATCTCGGCGCGATT
>CAYYDL010000259.1:0-2404 GCA_964470545.1 uncultured Hyphomicrobium sp.
GCGGGCGTCACTTTTCTGCCTCCACCATCTCGCGACCGCGGGATAGTTATGCGAGGTTCGATGGATTCGGGTTTTACCCGAGGCACGCGATGAAGAAGGTGGAAATCAATTCCATACTGGGCCCTGCCCGCATGACAGCGAACAACGAACCGCCCGATGGACCCCGCCGTGATGACGGCGATGGAGAGTCCAAGACGGGTATTGTTACGAAGACCCGTCCAAAAACCAAGAAGCCGAACCTATATAAGGTTCTTCTGTTGAACGACGACTTCACGCCTATGGAGTTCGTGGTTCTCGTGCTGCAGCGTTTTTTCAACAAGGGACAGGAAGATGCGACACGTATCATGCTCCATGTCCACCATAAAGGTGTCGGTATTTGCGGCGTCTATACGTACGAGGTTGCTGAAACCAAGGTGACGCAGGTCATGGACTTTTCGCGGCAGCATGGCCACCCTCTTCAATGCACCATGGAGAAAGAGTAGGACTCGATTGACATCGCTCTCCAAAAATCTCGAAGCCTCGCTGCACCGGGCGGTGCAGTACGCTAACGTTCGCCATCACGAATTCGCGACGCTGGAGCATCTGCTTCTCGCGCTCGTGGACGATCGCGATGCGGCGGCGGTGATGCGCGCTTGTTCGGTCGATCTTGAGCAGCTCAGAGCGCGGCTGATCGAGTACCTCGACACCGAGCTGAAGCCGATCATTTCCAAGTCGGCGCGGGATGCGCATCCGACGAACTCGTTTCAGCGGGTCGTTCAGCGGGCGATCGTGCACGTCCAGACGTCGGGGCGCGAAGAGGTGACAGGAGCGAACGTTCTGGTCGGGATTTTCTCCGAACGGGAAAGCCATGCCGCCTACTTCCTGCAGGAGCAGGAAATGACGCGTTTTGATGCTGTGCAATATATTGCGCACGGCATCGCAAAGCGGCCCGGCATGTTCGAACCGCGTACGGTCCGTGGCGTCGACGATGACGTCAGCGCTGCCGAGAGCGAAGAGAAAAAGCCCGGCGACGCCCTCAACACCTACTGCGTCAATCTCAACAAGAAGGCCCGCGACGGCAAGATCGATCCATTGATCGGCCGCGAGCAGGAGGTGATGCGCACCGTCCAGGTGCTCTGCCGCCGACAGAAGAACAACCCATTGTTCGTTGGTGATCCGGGCGTCGGCAAGACGGCCATAGCGGAGGGCTTGGCGCGGAAGATTGTCAGTGGGCAGGTCCCCGACGTTCTGAAGGGTGCCACGATCTTCGCGCTCGATATGGGCGCGCTGCTAGCGGGTACGCGGTATCGCGGCGACTTCGAAGAGCGGCTCAAGGCCGTGATGAAGGAAGTCGAGGCGTTCCCAGGGGCTGTCCTGTTCATCGACGAGATCCATACCGTCATCGGTGCGGGCGCAACCTCAGGCGGAGCTATGGACGCGTCGAACCTCCTGAAGCCTGCGCTTCAGTCTGGTACGCTGCGCTGCATCGGTTCGACGACCTATAAGGAATATCGCCAGCACTTCGAAAAGGATCGCGCGCTCGTTCGCCGGTTCCAGAAGATCGACGTCAAGGAGCCGACCGTCGAGGATGCGATCGAGATCCTCAAGGGCCTGAAATCGGTCTTCGAGGACTATCACAAGGTCAAGTATACGAACGAAGCCATCAAGGCGGCGGTCGAGTTGTCGGCCAAATACATCCATGACCGAAAGCTTCCCGATAAGGCGATCGATGTGATCGACGAGACGGGCGCCTCCCAGATGCTGCTTTCGGAGGGCAAGCGAAAGAAGAAGATCACGACCAAAGAGATCGAAGCGACGGTCGCGACGATGGCGCGAATTCCGCCGAAAACGGTCACAAAGAGCGACGCTGAGATCATCGCCCATATCGGCCGTGATCTGAAGCGGCTCGTGTTCGGTCAGGACAAGGCCATCGAGGCTCTTTCGAGCGCGATCAAGCTTGCGCGGGCGGGGCTGCGAGAGCCGGAGAAGCCCATCGGCTGCTACCTGTTCTCGGGGCCGACGGGCGTCGGCAAGACGGAAGTCGCAAAGCAGCTCGCCAACCTTATGGGCGTCGAGCTCCTGCGCTTCGACATGTCCGAATACATGGAGAAGCACACGGTTTCGCGGCTCATCGGCGCGCCTCCGGGCTATGTCGGCTTCGATCAGGGTGGTCTTTTGACGGATGGCGTCGATCAGCATCCGCACGGCGTGCTGCTGCGTGACGAGATAGAGAAGGCGCATCCGGACCAGTTCAAAAATTTGTTGCAGGTAATGGACCACGGCAAGCTCACCGACCATAACGGCAAGTCGGTCGATTTCCGCAACGTCGTTCTGATCATGACGACGAACGCGGGCGCGTCCGACATGGCCAAGCCGCCGATGGGCTTCAACCGGTCGAAACGCGAGGGCGAGGATACGGAAGCGG
>CAYYDL010000260.1:0-1945 GCA_964470545.1 uncultured Hyphomicrobium sp.
AAGCTCTGCGCTGACCGCTGCCGCTGCGTTGTTTGACGAGGACTGCTCTGCATAGGCCGGCGCGGCCATACCGGCAACGGCCAAGCCAATTAAAATGATGCGCGTCATATGAACTCCATTAATCTGCGCGGCACTCCTGCCGCCTATGATGAATCGGAGATAGACATCGAGCCCGCTCACCGCCACACAACTCCCCGTGCGCCGATCGCCGAATGTCGTGAATGCGATGTGATTGATGGCGATGCGTGATCGCGAAGAAGTGAATGAAAGGTCGAAAAGCGATGAAGTTGCTGTTCCTCGGCGCTGGCGCGACCGGCGGCTATTTCGGCGGTCATTTGGCGAAGGCGGGCGTCGATGTCACGTTTCTCGTCCGCCCGCGCCGCCGAGATCAACTTGCACGCGACGGCATACGAATCGAAAGCGCCACCGGAAGTTTGGCGACGCCGGTCAAAGCCGTCACGCATGACGAGATCACCGCTCCCTACGATGTGATCATTGTCAGCGCCAAAGCCTATGATCTCGCCGGCGCAATCGAAGCAGTTCGTCCGGCGGTCGGAGCGCAAAGCCTCGTGCTTCCCCTGCTCAACGGCATGAAGCATCTCGATGCACTCGATGCAGCATTCGGCGCGCCGCGTGTTCTCGGCGGAACGTGCCACATCAGCGTGACGCTTGCCGAGAACGGGATCATCCGGCAGCTCGGTGAACTGGCCTCTCTGACTCAAGGCCCCAGGTTCAGCGAGCAGCGAACAGCTTCAGCCAAACTACACGAAACGCTCGCACGGGGAATCGAGGCTCATCATTCCGATAACATCATTTTGGCCATGTGGGAGAAATGGTTCTTCCTTGCTGCGTTTGCGTCAGCGACGTGTCTGATGCGGGCAACGGTGCGCGACATCGTTCGTGCGGAGCACGGTGCGACATTTACCACGAGCCTACTGAACGAATGCATCGCCATCGCTGATGCTAACGGCTATCCGCCGCAGGCGGCGACCGTGGAATTCGCGCGAACATTCCTCACCGATCCCTCGTCGACACTCGCGGCTTCTATGCTGCGCGACATCCAGCGGGGCGGCGCAATCGAAGCGGATCAGATCGTTGGCGATATCATTCGTCGCGGTCGCCAACACGGGCTGGCGACCCCGCTTCTCGACATCGCCTATCTTCATCTGCAGTCTTATGAGAACCAGCGCGCCGTCGCCGAAGCGATCCATTCGTAGAGCCGGGCGAAGATTACGCGTGGTTAATTTGCCGAGCAAACCTCCGCCTTGTTTTCACGGCTCAAAAGCGAGACTAATAAGGAGTCGAAGCCTGGAGATCCGGCATGATCCGCTCGCTCACCGTAGCTACGTTCGCGCTGTTCGCCATTACTGCAGCGGCGCATGCGAGAACACCCGCGCATGCGGACGAATGGAACGGCGCAGAGATCAATTGGCGCGACGCACGGTCTGGAATCTACGAGGCGGCGCACACCGGCCGGCCCGTCATTATGGTTTTCCATGCGACGTGGTGCACGGTCTGCAAGCGCTTTCGGCAAGTCTTCAAGGATCCTGCGATCGTCGCCGCCTCGCGAGATTTCGTGATGATCCTCGTCGACGCCGACAAGGAAAAAGAGATCAACGGCGCTTTCGTTCAATCGGACGGATCCTACGTCCCACGCACGCTCTTTATCGATTCCGAGGGCAACGTCTCCAACAAGCTCGTCGGCTCCGATCCGCAATATCCGCACTCGGTTGACGTCGATAAGCCCGACGAGCTTCTGTCTCTGATGCGCAAGGCGCGCCACGTGTTCGACGTCCCACCCGCCACGCAAGCGCCTCCAGGCGAAAGCCACACGTGACAAGCCGCCAGATCCCGTGGATCACCGTGTTGCGCTGAACCCTCTGAACCGCCATAAGGTCCGGGCGGCGCGGACGTGGTGGAACCGGTAGACACACAGGACTTAAAA
>CAYYDL010000261.1:0-1927 GCA_964470545.1 uncultured Hyphomicrobium sp.
GTCTTGGTGGCGCCGTCGGGGAGCTTTTCGAGGCGCTTGATGAGCCGGCGTGCCTCCTCGAAAGGCCAGGCCTTTGAATCGATGCTGGCGGTGGATTGGGCGGGCGTGAAGACAAGGGCGGTCATCAGGTTTCTGCTATGGTCGCGGAGGATCGAATTTACAAGGCTCGCTTGTGGCGAAGGCGCGCACCGTAGGTGGCCGGGCGGGCAGCGTCAACGCGCCCTGGGAAGCTTCGCGACAAATGCCGCAACGGCGTCGGCGGCAGCGTCAAGATTGCCTTTGCGCGTGAAGCCCGATCGGCCGCGCGGCCCGAAATCGTGGTCGCCGTCGCTCATCCAGGCAAATGCGATTTTATGAGAAAGCGCGATATTCGCGACCTCAATTCGATTGCCGAACGGGTCTCGCTCGCCTTGGACGATGAGCGCCGGACAGCGGAGATTTTTCAGATGCTCCGTACGCAGTCGTTCCGGTTTTCCCGGCGGGTGAAATGGGTAGCCGAGGCAGACGAGCCCCGCAATTTCACCGCGCGTGTAAAGTTCGTCAGCGATGAGGCTTGCAACCCGTCCGCCGAGAGATTTGCCGCCGATCACCAGCGTCTGGCGCGGGTGCTTTTTTCTCAAGGCCGCGACGGTCGCGCGGTATTCTTCGATAAGGGCCTCCGCGCGGGGAGGCGGGCGCTTTGGGCCGCCATCGCGACGGCCGGCCATGTAGCCGAACTCGAACAGCGTCAGCGATAATCCCCGCTCGGCAAGAAGGTCGGCGATCGCCTCCAGAAATGGAGAAGTTATCCCCGCCCCTGCGCCGTGCGCTAAGATCAGCCGAGTTTCAGCTGCGGCGGGGCCGTGATCGATACTGAAGGCCGGTTTATTATCTTGAATTTGAACACGGATCATGGAGCTCACATTGCGACGGGAAACGCCGTGATACCGTGGCTTTGCCGCGCGCGTCACGGAAATCGCCATTCTGCCCGTGTGAAAGTCGGCAACACTGCAGCCTGGAATTGCGCATCGGGTCTGAATTTCGCCCGAGAACTGGCTATAATGAGCTTCCTAAGGCGAAACGGGGACGAAACATGAGAGCCGCGAAAATCCTGGCCCTCACGGTCGTATGCCAATTTGCGATGCTTGGTTTTTCGCTGGTCTGTGCGCGCGCGGAGCCCGCGCACGGCGATGATGCCGTTTCTGTCCCGACTGCTCCCGATCCCACGCATCCCGCGTCAGCGAAAAGCGCGACGCTGCCGGATTTCGTGCCGCAGCCGCATGCACTCAGCCGTTCCGATGCGAGCGTGCCCGCCGCCGAGGATCCAGAAGGGCCGACGCCGCCGTCCGATGACGTCACTACGCCGCCGCCGGACACGACGACGGGATCCGCCACCAAACAACCAGCCTCAGGCGAGAGCCCATCCGATGCGACGGCGCCAGCGTCGAAGGTCCGCCAGGTCGATATCAAGGTCGAGCCGATCCCAGGCACGGGAAGCCCGAAGAAACCGGCGTGGCCGAAGTTCGTCGGTGCCAAGAGCCTATTCGGCGAAGCAAAAAAGCCTGCTTCGATGGAAGCGCGATCGATCGGGAGCTATTCACGCGGTTGTCTCGCGGGCGCAGTGCCGCTGCCGATTGACGGTCCGGCATGGCAGGAGATGCGGCTCTCGCGCAACCGGAATTGGGGCAACCCTAAGCTGATCGCGCTCATCGAGAAGTTCGCGAAGGATGCGAAGAAACTCGACGGCTGGCCCGGTCTCCTCGTCGGAGATATTGCGCAACCGCGCGGTGGCCCGATGGTGACAGGACATGCCAGCCATCAGATTGGTCTCGATGCCGACTTCTGGCTGACCCCGATGCCGGACCATCGTTTGAGCCGGAAAGAGCGAGAGACGATGGAAGCGACATCGATGCTCGACGAGACCGGGCTGAAGGTCAATCCGAAGGTC
>CAYYDL010000262.1:0-2098 GCA_964470545.1 uncultured Hyphomicrobium sp.
GATGTAAATCCAGTCTTGCGCCGGCGCTCGCTCGACCTCGGTGCCGAGAGCCTCCGCCAGTTCGACGCGGCCTGTTCCCGGCTCGCCCATGATCAGAAGATGCTCACCGCGACCGGCGCCGAGCGCCGCCCTGATCTTCGCGATCGCTCTCTTCTGACCGAAAAAATGTGCCTGCTCGACGGGCTTGATCTGCGCCTCGTCGCGAGTGGTGTTCACCTCTTTGAGTTCGCGGCGCTCACCGAGCGTTGCCACGTCCGCCAGTCGATCGGCCAACCGGTTCGTGACAAGCGTCACGACATTTGTCGACGTTTCGGCGCTCTGTGAATCGGACTCCGCCGGCTCCGCTTTGAGCGGCGGCGGCGATTCTGCTTCGATTGCTACGGGCGCTTCGGCCTTCTTCTCCGATCTGTTGCGCCAGAAGACCATTCGCACGCTCTCTCCCCCTGGGATCTTCGACCCTTCGAACGTCGTTCCGGGCGACGAAGAGACCGCCCTCGCTGCCGGCTTGTCTGTAAGTCTCGCACGGTCATAATGGCGGGACCATGACCGACGGTTCCTCTTCCTCAACGAATCCTTGTCCCGCCGTCCCGATTGCGAACAAGGCCCGCGATTATGAGCGCGCGCGCGTCATCCTCCGCGGAACGCAGCGCCTGTTGCGCTCACTCGACTTCGAAAGCCTGAGCGAAATCACCCTCGGCAACGGTCGCCGCGCCGATGTCGTCGGCATCCGGCGCAACGGCGAGATTTGGATTGTTGAGATCAAGTCGAGTATTGCCGACTTCCGCTTCGACCAGAAATGGCCTGAGTATCGCGAGTATTGCGATGCGCTGCTCTTTGCGGTCGCGCCTGATTTTCCGTCCGAGATCCTGCCCGCCGACACGGGATTGATTCTGGCCGACGCCTACGCCGGCGACTTGCTGCGGCCGCCCCCGTTGCATCCGCTGACCACCGCGCGGCGTAAGGCGTTAACCTTGTCGATCGCGCGCACGGCGTCGATGCGTCTTCACGCGCAGATCGACCCGGGCCTCGAAATCGAATGAGGTCGTAGTCGTAGGAAACTGCGGTCGCTTACTTCGGGGCGCGCTTCGCCAGAATGCGCTGCAGCGTGCGGCGATGCATGTTGAGCCGGCGCGCCGTCTCCGACACGTTGCGATTGCAGAGCTCGTAAACGCGCGGGATATGTTCCCAGCGCACCCGGTCCGCGGACATCGGGTTCTCAGGCGGCGGCGCCTTCGAATCGGTCGGCGCCAGAAGGGCGTCCGTCACGTCGTCGGCGTCGGCTGGCTTCGCGAGATAATCGACAGCACCGAGCTTCACCGCCGAAACAGCCGTTGCGATGTTACCATAGCCCGTCAGAACGATAGCACGCGAGTCGGGGCGAAGCTTCGCGAGTTCGGCGATGACATCAAGACCCGAGCCATCCTCCAGGCGCATGTCCACGACAGCAAAGGCCGGCGCCTTCTCGCGGATCAGATCGACACCCTCCGCAACGGAATGGCCGAAGCGCACCTCGAAGCCGCGAAGCTCCATGGCACGTGCCAAACGCTGCAGAAACGATCGGTCGTCATCGATGATGACCAGCGAACGGTCGGCCGGCAATTCATCCTGCTTGAAAGACAGGTCTTCGGTAACCAAAGGAGCCTCCCGGATCACGAGTTATCCGTTTGCTTTTCTTGACTGGCCATAATCCAACGCGGCCTAACGGGCCGCAA
This sequence comes from uncultured Hyphomicrobium sp., assembly GCA_964470545.1. Classification (GTDB taxonomy): domain Bacteria; phylum Pseudomonadota; class Alphaproteobacteria; order Rhizobiales; family Hyphomicrobiaceae; genus Hyphomicrobium_B. The sequence goes on from CAYYDL010000262.1 coordinate 1,713, forward strand.
CCCCTTAAGCAAGCAAAAAGCTGCCGAAAAGGTTACCGCAGGCGCAACAAAAGATAGGACTTTCGCGGAAAATCACCAGCTCAGGCCGCGTTCAGGGGCATACCACGTCGTCCGGGCCAATTGAAAGCCCCCGGCGGCAACTCGAAAGCGGTCCTGGGCCAGGAAATTTGAACATTGGCTCCATGGCGCGGCGGAGCGAGATTCGAGAAGGAAACTGTGGCCCCCGACCGCTCCAAAAGTGTCTTCGCGATGAAAAGGCCAAGACCTAGGCCCGAATGGCCATGCTCTCCCTTGTCCTCGTACCGGCGCGACGTAACGTAGGGCTCACCGATGCTGTCCATCATTTCTGGGGCAAAACCCGGCCCATCATCGGTAATCGTGAAGTA
>CAYYDL010000263.1:0-5542 GCA_964470545.1 uncultured Hyphomicrobium sp.
CGCATCCTCATAGAGCTGACGCTCGGAGTAAGACTGCTCGGGCTGCGCTTCGGAACGATAGAGATCGCGAACAACCTCTGCGATCGAAATAAGATCGCCGGAGTTGATCTTTGCGACATACTCCTGAGCACGGCGGCTCCACATCGTGCGCTTGACGCGCGCGCGGCCCTTCAATGTTTCCATGGCCTTTTTGACGAGCCCTTCGTCGGCGAGTTTGCGCATGCCGACGCTGGCGAGCTTGCCGGTCGGGACACGCAGCGTCAGCTTCTCCTTGTCGAAAGTGATGACAAAGAGCTCAAGCGACATGCCGGCGATCTCCTGCTCTTCGATGCCGACAATGCGACCCACACCGTGCGCAGGGTAAACGATGAACTCGTTGGCCTTGAAGCCATGCCGCTGATTGACTGGTTTCTTTTGCACGGCCAGAATCTGACGCGCAGCAGTCGCCTTCTCGGCAACATCCTTCGGCGTCGCAGGTTGCTGAGCAGAAGCGACGGGGGCGGAAATCTTTTGGCTCGCGGCCTTGTGCGCATTGGCCGGTACGGCAACCGTTCTCTGCGGCGCGACCGGAGCCGCTGCCTTGGCCGCCACGTGTGATGCCGGCGCATGTGTCGCGACATGCGCAGGGGCGGCAGGCTTCTTAGCCGGAGCCGCCTCAACCTTGATCGTTGATTTCGGCGCGACAGAGACCGGCTTCTTGGCGGATTTCGTCGCGGCAGGATGAGCGAGCTTGGCCTTGGCCGCGGCTTCCGGCTTCACTTTGGCAGCGGGAGCAGGCTTGGCCACCTTGTTGGCTGTTGCAGCAACCTTTAAAGGCATCGACTTACGGACGGCACTCTTGGCTGCGGACTTGGGGCTGACCGGAGCTTTTTTCTTTTGAGCCATATCGAATCTCTCACTCTCGCATACTGGGCTGTGCCGGGAATCGCCGGCTTCGCCATCAGGCCGCTCCCCGGGGGAAAGAGCGGTTCTTGGGCCGCGGACAAGACGATGTCCGAACGACACGCGCGCATTGATCCGTGCCTCGTCATTTCCGAGAGGCCGTCCCCTGCGCGCTCATTTGTGGCCTAGCTTCGCAAATCCTGTCCGACTCTGAAGTGGCCCATTGACGCCCCATAACGTCTTATTAGAAGCTGCCTCTCAGAGGGAGACAACCACCTTTTGTTCGCGGCCGTTCTGGATTTGTGCAGACTTAACGCCATCGCAACAGAGACTAACACAGTCTTGCCGGCAAATGAAGGGTCGGCCTCTGAGACAATCTAGACGAGCTTAAGGCCAACTTTAAATTACCGCGTCAAACCAATGCCTTATGTAAGAATTGACGTAACGGGTTGCAAGGACTGCGGAAGGAAGAAAATTTAATCCCCCGATCCGGGATTGGGAGAAAAATATTTTTCAAACTTGCCGGTTTCGTCCTTCACAGCTTCGGCTTCAGGAAGAGCAGGCTTCTTAGCCGTGATGTTCGGCCAGACCTCTGCGTATTGGCGGTTAAGCTCCATCCACCTTTCCATGCTGGGCTCGGTGTCGGGCTTGATGGCATCCACTGGGCATTCCGGCTCGCAAACACCGCAGTCGATGCACTCGTCGGGATGGATGACGAGCATGTTCTCGCCTTCATAAAAACAGTCGACCGGACAAACCTCGACGCAATCGGTGTATTTGCACTTGATGCACTTCTCGTTGACGACGTAGGTCATTCGAATTCCTGGTTCTCGAAACGATCAGCCCGGTATGGGCTGAAGGATCCAAGCTCGAATAGCTCGATCCGGCGGCGCCCTTATTACCATAGCGATCACGGCTGCCTAGGTGGACCGGGCGTCACAGCTTCAATTGCGGCCTCTGAATTTCTCAAGAGCACGGCGCTCATGCTTGGTCGGCCGCCCGCTTCCTTCAAGACGTACCGCCTGCTTAAGCGCGGGTGAAGGGGCCGTTTCTTCAGATTGCTCAGACATGGGCGCCGGCGGTAGCGGAGTCAAATTCCGGTAAAGGGCCTGGGCTTCGGTCGCGGGACCCCGCCTGACCCCGATGCCCAGGATCTCTATGCTGATCACCCTCGGGCCAAGCGATAGTGTCAGGACGTCCCCCCGGCGCACGATCGTACTCGCCTTGTCGATCTTCACGCGATTGATGCGGACTTTGCCGCGTTCGATCAGCGCCTGCGCCAGAGTTCGGGACTTGGCGATACGGGCAAACCATAGCCATTGGTCGACACGCTGCAGCGCTTCCCGACCAGCGTCCGCCATGAGGTCAGGTCGAGCCGGACCCTTCACTCCGCTTCTCCATCTGTGCTTTGAGCGCTGCGAGCGCCGCAAATGGCGAGGAGGATTCGCTACTCGTCGATTTCGGCGGCGCGGCTGTGATCAGCTGCGGCGTGCGGCGGTCTTCACGGCGACGGCTTTCGTCACGGCGTCCCCTGCGGTCGTCGTCGCGGCGCGGGCGATCTGCATCGTTTCTCCGCGGGCCCTGCCCCGGTTTTCGATCGTCGCGTCTCTCAGCATGGCGATCGCGGTGGTGTGACCGATCGTGGCGCTGCGGCGCGGCACCTGGCTTCGCGTCGGCCGACCCCGAAGCGTCAGCCGCATTTGGCTGCGCCGCGGCGTTTTCGAGTGAGGTCGTGCCGGAAGCAGCAGCCTGGTGGTGCGGGTTTGCGTGATGATGCGAACGGAAGCGGCCGTGTCCGCCTTCTCGACGCGCATCGCGCCGTTCGCCGCTCCTACGTTCCGGACGCTGGTGGCGGCGCGGGCGCCAAATCTCCTCGAACTTCTGGGCCTCAGGCGGCGCAGCGACTTCAGACGGCGCTTCCGCGGGCTTAGACTCGACAGGAGCCGTTTCGGTTGACGAGGCCGCTTCCGGCGTCGCCGCTGGAAGAGCGGTTTCTGGCGTCGGTGCATTCGCCGTCTCCGAAGCCGCCTCCAAGGTTGCAGGCGTTTCGTCCGTGGCGACCACAGCATTCGTGGACGCGGGTTCTTCAGGCGGGAGCGGGCGGCGTTCGAGACGGAAGCCAAGAGCTTTCAGCACCTCGCCCAGCTCATCGGCCGAGCAGCCGAGGATCGACATCATATCGTCGGTCGCTTTGAAGCCGCCGTCGCCCGTCGAACCTTTCGGCGGTGGTTCCATTTTTTCAGGGCTCGACCGCCAAGCCAGCAGAGGCCGGATCAAATCAGCAAGCCGTTCAAGAATGTCGAGGCGAATCGCCCGCGGGCCGCAGACATGGAAGCCATGAGCACGATACAGCGCTTCGGGCGTTGCTGGGTCGACCACGACAGACGTCAGTCCCGGACGTGGCAACTGCGGAATGACGCCATCGGCGGATGGGTGCTTGAGAAGCCAGAGCGTCGCGGCGAGATCAGCCGGGGCCGGCTTCAGCATGATTGGAAAGAAGATATTGAAGGCGCCGAAACGCAATCCAAACTTGCGCAATTCTGCACGAGCCGCCTGATCGAGCGCATTGACATCGCTGGCCACGGACTCACGTTTCAGGGCGCCAAGACCTTCCTTCAGCTGGAAGGCGATACCGCGCGCCAGCCCCTGAAGCTCGGTGCTCTTTGACATTTCGACCAACGGCTTCAGCTTGTCGGCGATGGTCTCATCTATCCAGGTCTTGATGCGCGCCTGGACCTTCTCGCGATCGGACTCGCTCATGGTCTCATCGGCGATCAGCGTGACGCCAGGATGGAGCGGATCCTCGGCCGGCTCGAGCTTCGCAATCTCATCGTCGCGCCAGATAATGCTGCCGTTCCGCAAGAGCTTGAACGCTTCGTTCTGTGCCGCAGCGACACGGCGCGCGCGCATGCCCAGTTCCCGCGTGACGACTTGCATCGCGGCCTGTCGCGTCGCCTTCTCGTGAATACCGTCACCCGCGGAATCGAGCGTGAAGCGAAAGCCTTTGAGCCGGCCCACAAAGTGGTTCTCGACCGTGATGGCGCCATCGTCCGCGATATCCGCCGTCAGTTCGTCCTTGTCCCGCATGCCTTTCATCAAAGCGCTGGTCCGACGATCCACGAACCTTTGCGTCAGGCGTTCGTGCAAGGCATCGGAAAGACTGTCTTCGATTGCGCGCGTCCGCTCCTGCCAATGCGCAGGATCCTTCAGCCAGTCGGGCCGGTTGGCGACGAAGGTCCAGGTCCGGATGTGCGCAATGCGCGTCGCCAGCGTATCGATATCGCCGTCGGTGCGGTCCGCGAGAGCGACCTGCTTCGAGAACCAGTCCTCGGGGATCCGATTTTCGCCGCCAGTCAGATGTTTGTAGAGGTTCGATACAAGCTCGGCATGGCTTTGACCGGAAATCTTGCGATAGTCGGGCAGCTGGCAAACTTCCCAGAGCAATTCGACCCGCGGGCGGGACGTAGCGACATCGGTGATCTCGCGATCGGAACTCAAGGCTTCGAGCGCGGCGACGTCGTCAGCGGTTCGCGCGCGCGTGAGGCGCTGCTCGCGCGGCAATTCGCGGAGAGATGCATGGAGGGCGTCCAGTGAAGAGAAATCGAGATTGCGATTGCGCCACTGCAGCGTGCGCACGCTGTCGAAGCTGTGGGTCTCCAGGCGCTCGACCATGTCGGCGTCAAGCGCCTCCGCGCCGCCCGTTACGCCGAAGGTGCCGTCATTCATATGGCGACCGGCGCGTCCGGCGATCTGGCCGATCTCGCCCGGAGTCAGATTGCGATGGTTATAGCCATCGAACTTCCGAACGGCTGAGAATGCGACGTGATCGACGTCGAGGTTGAGGCCCATGCCGATGGCATCGGTCGCGATCAGGAATTCGACGTCGCCCGACTGATAGAGCGCAACCTGAGCGTTGCGCGTGCGCGGCGACAGCGCACCGAGCACCACAGCGGCGCCGCCGCGCTGGCGGCGGATCAGCTCGGCCAGTGCGTAGACTTCCTGTGCCGAGAACGCGACGATGGCGGAGCGTGCGGGGAGGCGCGTGATTTTCTTCTCACCGCTGTAGGTCAGCTTCGACAATCTCGGACGAGAGATGAAATTGGCACCGGGGATCAGATCGCTGATCGCATCGCGCATCGTCTGGGCGCCGAGCAGCAGTGTCTCGGAGCGCCCGCGCGCGTGAAGCAGGCGGTCGGTGAAAACGTGGCCGCGTTCCGGATCACCGCAAAGCTGAATTTCGTCGATGGCGAGAAAGTCGACATCGATGTCGCGCGGCATCGCTTCGACGGTCGACACCCAATAGCGCGCCCGTTCGGTCTTGATCTTTTCCTCGCCCGTGATCAGCGAAACCTTGTCGGCGCCGACACGCTGCTTGATGCGGTCGTAGACTTCGCGCGCGAGAAGACGCAGCGGCAAGCCGATCATGCCACTTTCGTGGCCGAGCATCCGCTCGATAGCGAGATGGGTTTTGCCGGTATTTGTTGGTCCGAGCACCGCCGTCACGTTTCGGATGCGGGCTTCAAGATCACTTGCCATTCGTGCATTGACTCCGATCGAGCCCTGGCATTGCAGAGGAGGGCCTAGAGATCAAGGATTATTCGGTCAGCTGACAAAGAGTGTCGCGCTTCACAAAAACGCTCGCGCGGGGCGCGTATCATTG
>CAYYDL010000264.1:0-1575 GCA_964470545.1 uncultured Hyphomicrobium sp.
AGGCCCCCGTTGGGCAACCGGCCCGTGGGACGTCTTACGATAGTCCCGTTCCTCCCTTGCGATCGGGTAGGAACGCGCCTTTCGGCGCTCCACTGCGGCGGTCTAACGACTGGTCGGGCCGCGCTTTCGGAACGTGGACCAGCCACGCCCGTCAGCCAGCTCCTGGCGCCGGGTCTTAGTGCCCGGGAGCGGAGCCCCGCCATCGCCCGGGAGCTCGGAGTGCGTTGCTCCGAAGCCCGCGGCGCCGCATCAATCGACGGCGGGGATTTCCCCCGGTCGCCGACCCGGTGAGCTCAAGGGCACATCTCCGCCCCTTCCTCACCGCTGCTCCGTCTTCACGGCGTCCCATGACGACGCCCCTCATAAGAGCAGGACCGGACTACAATAGGCATATCGGCCTATATGTCAATAGTCCTGCGAAAAGGAATTTGTGCTGCGCTGCGTCGGTCCGTCGTCCTGAGGTGCCCGGCGCTTCGCCGGGCCTCGAAGGACCTGCGAGTCAGAGACCCTTCGAGACCCGCCTTCGGCGGCCTCCTCAGGGTGACGGGAGAGACAGGAACAACCGCCGCTTGCCCGCCACATTTTCTGTATATACAATAATTAATCGATGCGGATCACCTTCGACCCGGCGAAGCGCGACTGGACGCTGCGCGAGCGCGGGCTGGATTTTTTGGAGGCATCGCTCGTATTTGACGGAACGACAATCGACGATCCGGACGACCGTCGCGATTACGGCGAACTCCGCATGATCACAGTGGGCCATCTGCGCGGGCGCATGGTCGTCATAGGTTGGACGCCACGCGGTGACGCACGGCACGTCTTTTCGATGAGGAAAGCCAATGAGCGCGAGAAAAGGTTCTACGGCCAGGAAATTGAAGCGCGTCGGCAGCGACATGAAGAAAGTCGATGAATACGTGCTTGGCCCAAAAGACTACGAAGAGATTCCCGAACTCACGGAAGAATGGTTCAAACGCGCCACGATTCATATCGGCGGCGTGCCGGTGTCGCGCGGCCGTCCAAAGGCGGCCGTGACCAAGGATTCGATCAGCCTGCGCCTCGACCGCGACGTGATCGCGCATTTCCGCGGCACGGGCCGTGGCTGGCAGAGCCGCATCAACGCGGCGCTACGCAAGGCCGCCAAGCTGCCGGCGGTGAAGAAACAGAAGAAGGCGTGAGTGGCGCCGTCGCTTCAGCCCGCTGCACCGTCATGGCCGGGCTTGTCCCGGCCATCCACGTCCTTCTCACCCACAATGCCACAAGACGTGGATGCCCGGCACAAGGCCGGGCATGACGCAGAGTATGTTGCGATGCCGTCCCGGACCGCTGCGGGTCTCCTAAATCTCCGCGTCGGAGCGGATGACGGCGACGATCTCGAACTGGTCCTTCTCGTCATCGCTTTTGCAGTAGGCGTTCAGCGCGTCGCGCGCCTGGGCGATAGCTTCCTCCGGCGTCCAGCAGCCTTCGACCTGCAGGCTGTCGTCCTCGCCGTCGAAATAGACGAAGAAGACATCCCAGGAGTGGCCGGCAGGCTTTTTGGATTTGGTCGCCATAGCTCAACAGAATCGGATGCCGGTT
>CAYYDL010000265.1:0-15415 GCA_964470545.1 uncultured Hyphomicrobium sp.
GCCGTCCGCAACGTCTCACAAGTGCTTTCTGCCGGTGCCCACGGTAATCCGGGCCGCGTGATCCTCGTGACGTCGGCGCTGCCTGGGGAAGGTGCGGAGCTCTTTGCCTCGAGCATCGCGCACCATATGGCTGTCGCCGGACAGACGTCGCTGCTTATCGATTGCGATTTTCGCACGAAGAGCCTGACACGTCAGCTTGCACCGCAGAACGCAAGCGGTTTCCTCGATCGGGTCGCAGACCACGCTCCCGTGGAGGATGCAATCCTGCGTGACGGCTTGACCGGCGTCCACTTCCTGCCCGCGGCGGGTCCTGCGCTCCTCCCTCGCGCCCCATCTTCCATGCTTCGCTCCGTGGATTTCTCAGCGGCGTTTCAGCACCTCAAAACGCGCTTTTCCACGATCGTGCTCTCGGCGCCGCCGCTGCTTCCCTTCTCTGACGTGCGGGCGCTCGCCGACCTTGCCGATCAGATCGTTTTTCTCACCGCCTGGGAGAGAACGCCGCATGGGCTCGCGAAGAAAGCATTGGCGACGCTCGGAGCCAACCAGCATAAGGTCGTCGGCGCTGTTCTGACCGACATACCGGACGAACAGCATGCCGGGTTCATGAGCTTCGGCGCCATCTTCGAAGAAATTTTGCGGGCGTCGCGCTTGTCGTCGCTCGACAGGGCGGCCTAGAGGCGAGCGCCCATCGTGGAGTGCCGGTCACAATCACCGCAGCCTCCGGGAAATTCCACGCGATAAATTCGGGAAAAATTCTCGATGCGCCGCAGTCGAAACGACGGCTGTCGCGCGATGCAGGTACGCTTCTAAAAACGCTTCTAAATCAAAAACTCCGAGCGAGAGCAGCCAGCTCTATTCTTACGAATTTCACACTGGTAACAGCGCGTCAAAATGGCTACACGCCTTTCTGGAATCTTCTAATCAAACGCAATGGAAAGTCTTAGCGTGATCAGAACTCTGCAGCGATTTGCCATTTCTTGTGCGCTTATTCTTCCGACCGCCGTTGGAGCGACGCTCGCAAACGCCGATCCGGACGCGGCTCCGGCGCAGGCAACCCCCGCGGTCCACATGGAATTGAACAAGCTTGAACCTTCAGATAAGGGGTGCCGGGCCTATATGGTTATCGATAACCAGGGCGAGGACGCATTCCAGTCATTCAAGATCGACCTCGTGCTGTTTCAGACGGATGGCGTGATCGGCAAGCGGTTTTCGATCGATCTCGCGCCCCTTAAACCGAAAAAGAAATCGGTAAAGCTTTTCGAAATCGATGGCATTCAGTGCGATAAGATCGGCTCATTTCTCGTCAACGACGTGATGGAGTGCAAGGCCCAGTCCGGGCCTGTTTCGGGCTGCCTCGAGAGCTTGAAAACATCCACCCTGACGAAAGTGCAACTCTCCAAGTAATCGGTGATCACCTTGTTTTTGCTGTCTGAAGAAATCGTTGCGAGAGACCTTTCGATCCTGGGCCTCTTTCATCACGCCGACATCGTCGTCAAATGCATCATCGTCGGCCTGCTGATGGCTTCCGTGATCTGCTGGGCCATGGCGTTTGAGAAGCTCATCCGCGTGTGGATGGTCAACCGCGAAATCGGCAAGCTCGAAAAAAGCGGGCAAGCGGCGAGCCTTCCGCCGGCGCGCGCAAGCAGCCTGATCGGCGCGGTCGGAGAAGCAGCGCGCACGGAATGGAGCGAAGCTTCAAACGACGCTTCGACAGGTGAGGTCCGCGACCGGCTCGAAGTTGCCATGCGGGCAGCGGTCAAACGCAAGCTCAAGAGCATCGAGCAGGGATTGCCGTTTCTTGCGACCCTTGGCTCTGCCGCGCCCTTCATCGGTCTCTTCGGTACCGTCTGGGGCATCATGAACTCATTCACGGCGATCGCGCAGCAGAAGGACACAAGCCTCGCTGTCGTCGCTCCGGGCATCGCCGAAGCGCTCTTTGCCACGGCGGTCGGTCTCGCCGCCGCGATTCCAGCCGTCATTTTCTATAACCAGATCACGGTCGCTCTCGGGCGCGCGTCAGATCGCGTGATGCCCGCGATCGTCGGCCTCGCCCGAACGATGTCCCGCCGCGGTTTGGAAGGTGCGAACTGATGGGAATGTCGGTTGGGAGTGGTTCCAGTGGTGACGACGGCGATACCTATAAGCCGCTCGCCGAAATCAACGTCACGCCGTTCGTCGACGTCATGCTGGTGCTTCTGATCATTTTCATGGTCGCTGCGCCACTGATGGTGCAGGGCGTGCCGCTCGAGCTGCCGAAGACGACTGCGTCGAAAATCGGCGCGCAAAAGAAACCGATGGTGGTGTCGCTCGCGCCGGACGGGAAGCTTTATATTCGCGATGAAGAAGTCACGCGCGAAACGCTGGTCCCGCGACTCGAGCAGATCAAGGCTGCGGAGGGCGACGCGATCGTCTATGTGCGCGCCGACAGAAAAATTGCCTATGGCGATGTCATGGAGTTGCTGGGGCGGGTCGGAGATTCGGGCTATGCCCGTGTCTCTCTTCTTTCTCAGCCGTCGCCATCGGGGGCGACAGCGAAAAACTGACGACGAGTACTGCCGGGATGTACTTGCGAACGACCGCCATTCTCATGTCCGTGCTGATCCACGCGTCGATCGGATACGCGATGCTTCCGCATTTGCAGGACAACAACGTCCAGGCGATCGATCTGGGCAAGGGCATGGACGTGATGCTCGTGCAGGGAAGCCAGCAGAGTGACAGCGTCACCAAAGGGGACGCCGCCGAAACTCAGGAGGTTCCCGAGGTGACCGCTATGGAGGCGGCGCCCCCGCCGCCGCCCGAAGAGCAGAAACCGGATGAACTGCGCGACGTGATTTCGTCCGATGAGAGCACCGTCGAGCAGGAGGTGATCAAGACCGAGGAGCCGCCACCGCCCCCTGATACTCCGCCGCCGCCGCCCGAAGTCGCTCAGACCATCACGCAGCCGGCACAAGTCGCGGTTCTGGAGGTCAGGAGTGCAGGGCAATCTTCCGGCGGCAACGCCAAGGCTTTTGGACGCTACATGAGCGAAATCAACGATCGCGTTCAGAAGGCGAAACGCAATCCGCGCATCCGCGCAACGGGTACGGTCGTGCTGAAATATACCATTGGGATCGATGGGCATCTTCTGTCGAAGGAAGTTGCATCAAGCTCGGGGTCGAAAAGCCTCGATGACGCGGCGACGGAAGCTCTCGACCGGGCGGCGCCATTTCCGCCGATCCCTCCGGACGTAAGTGCAAAGCCGCTCGCCTTCACGCAGCCATTCAAATTCATCATGCGCTGAGACGGAAATCGCGCATTTGCGTGAGGCGGCTTGTTCTCTTCATCTGGATAAAATTCGATAAATTGGAGAGGAACGCCGTTCACCTTCAATGGATTAACCTTGAGTTAGCTACTCGCCCATAGATTGAGCTTGGCTCCAGTTGTCGCGTCAGGCTGCCTTTTATGATGTTCGGGTCGGTTGGAAATGCAAAATCCAACTCGTTGATGGGCGAGTATGCGTCTCTGTTGAGCGACGCGGTTTTGCGTCACCGCGCCCGTCTTGCCGAACAGACTGCGCGCCTCGAAGCCGAACTCGCGAGCAAAGTGAAGTCCGAATTCATCGCGAACATGAGCCATGAGCTCAGAACGCCGCTCAATACCATTATTGGGTTTTCGAAGCTTCTGACGCAGCATGACGAGCGGCATTTGCCTGACAAGGAGATCGTCGAATACGCGACGCTGATCCATGACGCGGCGGGCCACCTGCTGTCCGTCATCAACGACGTGCTCGACATCTCAAAGATCCAGAGCGGAAAATACACGCTCGAAGCGACCGATCTCAACGTCTCGGAAATTCTCGCAGGTAGCGTCAACGCATTCCAGATGATGGCGAACGAAGCACATGTCGAACTGCGCGCCGACATTGCTCGGGACCTGCCCGCGATTCGCGGTGACGCAGCCAAACTTCGGCGAGTCTTCATGAACATCATCTCCAATGCACTGAAATTCACGCCCGCGGAGGGGCTGGTGGAGATCATCGCGTCGCCCGACAGCGACGGCGGCGTGACCGTTGCCGTCCGCGACACCGGCGTCGGCATGACCGCTGAAGAGATCGACGTCGCGATGACGCCTTTCGGCCAAGTCGACGGCGGCCGCTCGCGCTGGCGCGAAGGCACCGGTCTCGGGCTACCGATCGCCAAAGCCCTGACCGAGCTTCATGGCGGACGGCTTGAGCTTCGATCGACGAAAGGCGCCGGCACGGACGTCGTGATGGCCTTCCCATCGCGCGACACCGTGAGCCCAGTCACCTCCCAGCATTCGCATCCCGTCATTGCTTCCGGCGACACGCGGACATTCAATGCAAGGCAATAGCTCTCAGACCTCTCTGAACCGCGGTGCGGACCTCTCCATAGGCCGCATCGTGTCGGTCACCGGCTCGAAGGCCATTGTTCTGCTCGATGGGGCGAGCAATTCACGCGCGCGTTCGACCGATGGGCGGCCAGAGATGGGCACGCTGCTTGCAATCGAGACGACGCGGACGACGGTTCTCGCGATCGTTTCCGCACTGAGCGTTCCCGTGCCGTCGCAGCGCGACGGAGAGGGCGAGGTCTGGATTGCCGAGCTTGGCCTCGTCGGTGAACTCTCGAACTCGGAACGAAGCAACGATCCACATTTCAATCGTGGCGTGACGGCCTATCCGGCTCTTGGCGATCGCGTGCGCCTGGCGCAGAAGCCCGAGCTCGAAGCCACGTTCTGCGGCGATACGGCCGCGATGGTGCGCGTCGGCGCCATCCGCCAGGACAGCACCATCCCGGCAATGGTGCGGGTCGATGAACTGCTCGGTAAGCACTTCGCCATTCTCGGTACGACAGGCACCGGCAAATCCTGCACGACAGCGCTGATCCTCAGATCGATCGTCGAAAAGAATCCGGCGGCTCACATCCTGCTGCTCGATCCGCACAACGAGTACGCAACTGCATTTAGCGAATGGGCGGAGGTCATCTCGCCGCGGAATATGCAGCTGCCGTATTGGCTGCTGACCTTCGAAGAGATTGTGGAGGTTCTGGTCGGCGATGGCGATCGCAAAGCCGAGGTCGAGGTTCTGCAGGAGATCATTCCGATTGCGAAGACGCGCTACAATACCATGCGCGCGCCGGAGCCTGCGAAAATTCGGCGTGGCATGGCTGATCCGAGCCGCTGTACGGTCGACACGCCCGTCCCCTACCGCATTTCAGATCTTCTCTCACTGCTCGATGAGCGCATGGGCAAGCTGGAGAACAGAAGAGATCTGGCGCCCTATCGCAGCCTGAAGCATCGCATCGAGACGATCTCGCAGGATGGGCGGTACGCCTTCATGTTCGGATCGCGCACTGTTTTCGACAGCATGGCGCAGGTTCTCGGCCGCCTCTTCCGGGTTCCGGTCAACAACAAGCCGATCACCATTCTCGAGCTGACGGGGATCCCGTCGGAGGTCGTCAATGTGGTCGTCTCGGTGCTTTGCCGCATGACATTCGACTTCGCCCTGTGGAGCGAGGGACAGGTTCCAGTGACGCTCGTGTGCGAGGAAGCGCATCGTTACGTTCCGGCGAATTCGACGCTCGGGTTCGAGCCTTGCAAGCGGGCCATTGCCAAGATTGCGAAAGAGGGGCGCAAATACGGCGCTTCGCTTTGCATCGTTACGCAGCGTCCCGCCGAGATCGACCCGACGATCCTCTCCCAGTGCAACACCGTCTTTGCGCTGCGCATGTCGAATGATCGTGACCAGGAAATCGTGGCGTCGGCAGTTGCGGACACCGGCGCCGGCCTGTTGGAATTTCTGCCGTCGCTCGGGCAACGGGAGGCGATTGCATTTGGTGACGGCATGTCGCTGCCGGCGCGAATCAAGTTCGATGAACTCCCGAGAAGTGCATTGCCGAAGTCATCGACGGCGATCTTCTCCAAGAGGTGGCAAACGTCTCTCAACGACGAGGGCTTCCTCGATCAGATCGTCGAGCGGTGGCGCGCTTCGGGAATTCCGACGAACGGCGATGCGCCGCATCAGCTTGCGATGATGGCCGATGCACTCAGCGACGCCTTGGGCGTGCCATCTGTCAGCGCAGCGGAATCTTCTTCTTACATGGCGGAGGCCTCGGGTTATCGGGCCGCGGCCCATTCGGCCGCCCCTTATGCCGCTTCTCCTTCGGCGAGCCGACAGAATGGTTCTCTCGTCCGGCGGGACGTTCAGATGTCGCCGTCAAGTTCAGGCGGAAGCCGGAGCCCCGCACCCGAACAGACAGGGCCGGCTTCGCAAACGAATCCAGGCGAAAAGACGTCTTCAAGCATCTCGTCGTCGGACGCTCTTCGGTCGCTGCGTGAACGACTGTCGCGATCCTAAGCTGAAGCGGCGTGTTGACGCCCGAATTCACCCCGCATTTGCTGCTTGTGCGCTCGATTGGAAAAAGCGCGCTAATTCATACGCTTGCCAAACGTCGCCTGCATGTGTTGCGATGGGTGGACGTGAACTGAGACCTTAATTTTAAAGTTTGGGTAGGCCGTTTCATGGGCAATACTTATCCAGTCATTCTATCGGGCGGTTCGGGCACGCGGCTTTGGCCCCTCTCCCGTGCGATGTATCCGAAGCAATTCATCCGCTTCTTCAACGGGCAGGCATCTTCGTTCCTCGGTTCGGCGCTGATGCGTCTGCCGCGTGAGGCAGGCTTCGAACGGCCGATCCTTCTCTGCAATAACGATCACCGCTTTCTCGTTCGCGAGGAAGTCGAGCGCGCAGGCATCGATCCGCACGCCATCATCCTGGAGCCGATCGCGCGGAATACGGCGCCGGCGATCGCGGTGGCGGCGCTACTTGCGTTGAAAGACGATCCGGAGGCGATCCTTGCGGTCATGCCGTCGGACCATGTTATTTCCGATGACGTGCGCTTCGCAGAGACGATCCGCAAGGCGGCCGAAGTCGCAGCGACGGGAAAGCTCGTCCTCTTCGGTATCACGCCAACAGAACCCCATACGGGTTACGGATACATCAAGCGCGGCGCCTCACTCCCAGAGTTCGACGGAGCTGCCTTCAGCGTCGACAGCTTCGCCGAGAAACCGGACCGCGCTACGGCCGAAAGATATCTCAGCGAAGGCTCCTATCTCTGGAACAGCGGCATATTTGCGCTCAACGCCAAGACGTATCTTTCAGAGATCGAACGCTACGAGCCAAAGATCCTAGACGCGGCGCGTGCTGCCCTGGATGGCGCCGGCGAAGACCTGGGTTTCCTTCGCCTCGACAAGACCGGTTTTGCGATCGCGCCCAACATATCGATCGATTACGCAGTGATGGAGAAGACGACGAAGGCGGCCATCCTGCCGATCGATGTCGGCTGGAATGATGTCGGCTCATGGTCATCGCTTTGGGACATCGCCCCGCGCGACGACAAGGGCAACTTCATCCGGGGCGAAGCCGTTCTGGAAGACACCGAGGGCTGCTACGTCCATTCGGAGAAGTCCATCGTCTCGACGATCGGCGTCAACGATCTCGTTATCGTCAATACGCCCGATGCGCTGCTCGTGGCCGACAAGAGCCGGGCGCAGGACGTATCGAAAGTCGTGCAGCGCCTGAAGCAAACGAACCGCAAAGAGCAGGAGCAGCACCTTAGAAATTACCGCCCGTGGGGATATTTCGAGACGCTGAACATCGGTCCGCGTTTCCAGGTCAAGCTGCTGCACGTGAAGCCGGGCGGCAAGCTCTCCATGCAGATGCACCATCACCGTTCGGAACACTGGATTGTCGTACAGGGAACGGCGCAGGTCGTGATCGGCGAGAAGGAACAGCTCGTACGCGAGAACGAAAGCGTCTACATCTTCGCGACGCAATGGCACCGGCTCGAAAACCCCGGCAAGGTCCCGGTCGAGATCATCGAAGTGCAGATCGGCTCGTACCTCGGCGAGGACGATATCTTGAGAACTGACGACGTCTACAATCGCCAGCCGGAAGAGACGAAATAACAAGGCGGCGGCCGATGGCCCGAACTCATTTCGCCGGATCGGAAGGACGGAACGCGAAGACGCGTCCGGTCGATTTCGGTTCGCCAGCGGATGCACTGCCTTTCGGCTCCGAGGTGGCCGGAGCGGCCGACAAGGCCGCGCTCTCGCCTTCGCTCTTGTCTCGGAAGGCGCGCCAGCTCAGCGGGATGAAGCCGAGATAGAGACACGTCAGCACCGTCAGCGTTTCGTAAGGATAGGTGAAGAGAAACGCGACGACGCCGATCGCGACGACGAAGATCGGAAGCACCCATTCACGACCGACGCGCTCACCCAGCAACTTGCCGGAATATGTCGGGATGGTCGAAACCATCATGAAGGCGATGAAGACCGTGTAGACGAGCACGACCTTCAGTGCCCACAGCGATTTCGTTTCATCGATGCCGAGCTGAGAGAGATAGAGCGGCAGAAGCACGGCAATCGCCGCAGCCGGGGTCGGCATGCCCATGAAATAGTTCGACTGCCATCTGGGCTTTTCCTCTTCGAGCGCTGCATTGAAGCGGGCGAGGCGGAGCGCGGACGCAAGCGCGAAGATCATCACGCAGATCCAGCCCGCGCTTTTGAGGTCGCCGAGGCCCCAGTTGAAAATCAGGAAGGCGGGCGCAACGCCGAAGTTGACGAAGTCCGCAAGACTGTCGAGCTCGGCGCCGAAACGGGACGACGCCTTGAGCAGCCGGGCGATACGGCCGTCGATGCCATCAAGACAGGCTGCAAAGACAATCGCGGCGACCGCCAGATCATAGCGGCCCTCGATCCCCATGCGGATCGATGTCAGGCCGGCACAAAGTCCCAGAAGCGTAAAGAAATTCGGAACGAGCATACGCACCGGAACGCGCCGGTGACGAAACAAAGAGCGGCGCCTGCGGCGGCGTGTTTCGGTCTCGATAAATGGTTCCTCGGTATCCATGGCAGCCTCCTTGCTCCATGCCGAAGCCGTCGAGAGAGCAACCGGTCTCTTGAAACCGGGCTAATTCAGGCTCGACGGGCTTCACGTTCCGGCTCCGACGACTGAAGATCCGCCAAAACCGTTTCACCCGCAACCGCACGCTGGCCGACGCTGACGAGGGCCGATTTACCGGGCGGCAGATAAATGTCGACGCGCGAACCGAAGCGGATCAAGCCGAATCGCTGACCGACGCCGAGGGTGTCACCGATTTCGGAAAAGGTCACGATCCGTCGGGCCACGAGGCCAGCGATTTGCACCACTCCGACGTCGCCGTCCGTCGGTGTTTCGATGACGAGGATGCGCCGTTCGTTATCCTCGCTTGCCTTGTCGAGGGCGGCATTCAAGAAGGCGCCGGGGACGTACAGCGAACGGATGATCCGCCCCGCCACCGGCGAACGGTTGATGTGAACATCAAAAATCGAGAGAAATGTCGAGATGCGCACGCGCTCTTCCGAGCCGAGGCCAAGCTCGGCCGGAGGCATGATCTTTTCGATGCCAGAGATTTTGCCGTCCGCCGCCGACACGACGAGGCCGGGCCGCAGCGGCGTGACCCGCAACGGATCGCGGAAGAAGTAGACGATCCAAGCGGTGATGGCGGCGCATAGCCAGCCCAGCGGCGGGTAAACGAAAAAGAACAGCAGGGTTACCGCAGCGCCGATCGCTATGAACTTGTGTCCATCGGGATGCACGGGCGAGAGCTGGTCGAAAATCGTATCAAGAATGCCGTGACCCTCGGACACGAATTACCTCCTGGCATGAATTTCAGATGGCGTTACACGCCGCTTACGACACGGGCACGGCGATGAAGCGAAGGTCGCCCTTTGAATCTTCGACACGCAGCAGAACAGCCTTGCGGCCGGCCTTTTTCACCTTCTCGATGCTTTTCGCAACGTCGTCGGGATCCGAGACGCTGTCCTGTGCCGCTTCGACGATGACGTCACCCGGCTTCAGGCCTTTGGTGGCAGCCGGGCTCTGCGGATCGACGGCTTCGACGACCACGCCTTTGGTCTTGTCATCAAAGCCGTATTTCTTACGCAGCGCATCGGTCAAAGGCGAGAGCTTCAGACCGATGATCGACGAGCCTTTGGGATCTTCCTGGTCCGTGCCGCTGTCGTTCTTGAGATCGCTGGCGTTATCGTCGTCCTCCTCGAGGCGACCGATGGTCACCTCGGTGTTCTGCTTCTTGCCCTTGCGCAGAAGCTCGACATCGACTGCCTTGCCGATCGGCGCCTGGGCCACGATCTTCGGCAAGCCACGCATGCTGGTAACCTCTTTGCCGTCGAACTTCAGGATCACGTCGCCCGGCTCCAGCCCGGCCTTCGATGCGGGGCTGTCCGGCGTGACGGCTGCAACGAGCGCGCCAGCGGTTTCGGGCAGGCCGAGGGTTTCCGCGATATCATCCGTAACCGACTGAATCTTGACGCCGAGCCAGCCGCGGCGGACCTCGCCGTATTGTTTCAGCTGATCGATGACGTTCGAGACGGTATTCGAGGGAACAGCAAAGCCGATACCGATCGAGCCGCCTGTTGGCGAAATGATCGCCGTGTTCACGCCGATGACCTCGCCGTTCATGTTGAACAGCGGACCGCCGGAATTGCCCTTGTTGATCGCGGCGTCCGTTTGCAAGTAGTCGTCATAGGGGCCTGAGTTGATGTCCCGACTCTTGGCCGAGATGATGCCCATCGACACGGAGCCGCCGAGGCCGAACGGGTTGCCGATGGCCATGACCCAGTCGCCGACCTCTATGGCATCGGAGTCCCCGAACTTCACATCGGCGAGCGGTTTTTTCGGCGTGACCTTGAGGAGCGCAAGATCCGCCTTCGTATCCCGGCCCACGATCTTGTCGACGACGAGCTTCGAGCCGTCGTGAAAATTCACGTCGATTTCCTCGGCGCCTTCAATGACGTGGTTGTTCGTGACGATCAGCCCTTCCTTGCCGTCGATGACAAAGCCCGAGCCGAGCGAAGAGATCTTACGGTCTTCGTGCGGGACGCCGCCGCGCTTGTTGAAGAAGTCATCGAAGAAGTCTTCGAACGGTGCGCCTTTCGGGACCTTTGGAAGTGGCGTCCCGGCCGGCCCCTTCACGGTTTGCGAAGTCGAGATGTTGACGACGGCGTTCGAGAGGCTTTTGGCGAGCGGGGCGACCGATGCGGGACCGTACTGGAACGTCTCCGCTACGGCCCCTGCCATGCCGAGCAGAAAACTAAGCGCCAGGCCGATAACAAGCGCCGAACCCTTCCTGATCATCGCGAAGAACTCCAATTCTGAGCAGCCGCTGCCGCCAAGCATGCTAGCTCGCGCAACATCGAAGCATGAACAAGGCAGGTTAGCATACTGCGCAGGCGCGGGGATAACTCGGCGTCGGACCTTTATCCCCGGGCGATCCAGACGACAAATACGCCAACCGCCACGGCGGCGACGGCACAGACCTGGATGCGCCCTGTGCTGAAAGTCGCAATTTCTTCAACGGCCCGCCGCGCGGTCCGAGGCGCGGCTGCCCATAAAAGGCCTTCAAGAACAAGGGCGATGCCCAGCCCGGCGAGGAGATCGTTCATTGCTGGGGAGCAGGCCCCGGTGACGGCGCGGCCGGCGCCTTGCCGCTCGGATCTTCAAAATACCGAAAGAACTGGCTGTTCGGGGAGAGCAGCATGCGCGTGTCGTCGGGCTTCAGTGCCGTCCTGTAGGCCTGCATCGACCGGTAGAAACGGAAGAAGTCCGGGTCCTGACCAAAGGCTTCCGCGAAGATGCGGCTTCTTTGGGCTTCGCCATCGCCGCGAATTTCGTCCGACTTCTGCGTTGCTGTGGCCTTGATGATCGTCACGTCCTTATCGGCGTTGGCGCGAACGCGGTTGCTCTCGGCTTCGCCTTCGGCGCGCAACTCCGTCGCCTCGCGGACACGGTCCGCGCGCATACGGTCATAAACCTTGACGAGGTTTTCCTTCGGAAGATCGGCGCGCTTGATACGGACGTCGACGACTTCGAGGCCATAGTCGCGGCCTTCCTTGTTCACCTGGTCCGCGATCTGCTTCATCAGGCTTTCGCGCTTGTCCTTCACGACCTCCTGAAGGGTGGCAGAGCCAAGGACACGGCGGATTTCCGATTCGATCAGCGGGCCGACGACTTCGCGCACGCGCTCCTCGTAGCGGACGTTTTGATAGAACTTCAACAAGTTGACGATGCGATAGCGCGCATAGGCATCGACGATGAGACGCTGCTGATCGGCCGCCGTGACTTCCTGCTCGGTGGTGTCGAGATCAAGGATGCGCTTGTCGAACTTCTCGACGCTGTCGATGAACGGCACCTTCCACTTGAGGCCCGGTGTCGTGATCGCTGGCAGCGGTTCGCCGAAGCGAAGGACAAGGGCCTGCTCGTTCTGGTGGACGATGAAAGCAGACGAATAGAGTGCCAACGCACCAAGGCCGAGAACGGCGAGAATGAAAGCGAAGAACGAACGCATGTTATCTCGCTCCATCCGTGCTGCTGGTCGACGACTGATCCGGCTGCGGTTCGGTATCGCGCTTCTGAAGCTGCTCGAGCGGCAGGAACGGCACGATGCCCTGACCATTGCCCTTCTGATCGACGATGATCTTGTCGGCGCCTGAAAGAACCTTCTCCTGCATTTCAAGGTAAAGACGTTCTCGCGTCACATCGGGAGCCTTCTTGTATTCGTCGTAGACCTTCAGGAAGCGGGCGGCCTGACCGGTCGCCTCCGCGACCGTCTGATCGCGGTAGCCTTCGGCGGCGGCCACGATCCGATCGGCGTCGCCATGGGCGCGCGGAACGACCTGGTCGGCATACGTCTGCGCCTGCTTGATGAGTGTTTCTTTCTCTTGGGCCGCGGCTGCGACCGCGCGGAACGAACTGATCACCTCTTCCGGCGGGTCGACCTCTTTGAGCTGAATCTGATCGATCTTGATTCCGGCCCCATAGGTATCGAGCGTCTTCTGCATCACTTTCTGCACGGCTTCCTGCGTCTGCTGACGGCCGCCTGTCAGAAGGGGCTGCAGGTTCGACTGGCCGACGACCTCGCGCATGGCGCTCTCGGCAACTTCGCGAACCGTCGTTTCCGGCTGCGCAATATTGAAGAGGTACTGCTTGACGCCGGTATCACCGTCCGGCGTGCTGTTGTCCTTGTCGAGCTTGATGCGCCAGAACACGACGAAACGGACATCGACGACGCTTCCATCGCCGGTCAGCATCAGGCCGCTGTCCTGCCCGCCGACGATGCTGCGACCCGCACCGACCTCGATGGTGCGCTGCTGCGTCACCTGCGGAAGCCGAACTTCCTCGATCGGATATGGCAAGCGCCAGTGGAGACCCGGCCCTTCCCATCGGTTGTATTTACCGAAGCGCATGACGATGCCCTGCTCATCGGGATTCACGCGAAAGAAGAAGCCGTAGAACGCGACACCCGCCAGCAGCAGCATCGCGATCAGGAAGAGGAACGGTTTGGGCACGCCACCGCTGAACCCGCCGCCGCCACTGCCGTTGCCGCCGCCGCCGCGCATCACCTGGCGCATGCGATCCTGGCCACGGCGTAGAATTTCATCGAGATCGGGAGGCTCCTTGCCGCCTCCGCCGCCACCTGACGGGCCCCACGGCCCCTGGCCCCAGGGACCGCCTTTACGGCCGCCGTTTCCCCCACTGCCGCCGCTACCGCCTTGACTACTCCAGGGCATAAATCAGGGCCTCTTTTTGGTGTTGAGCTGAAATTCGAGATCGCGCCCCCTGCCTTCTGAGCCGTTGGCGGCCGCCGAGCGGCGCCGGATGTAAGTCATTCACTGTAAAGGCCCGAGCGAGGTCGTTTGTTATGAACGGGCAGCTTATAGGGCACGGCCCCGCTGATCGCAAATTCCCGTTGGTTTGGCTAATCGCAATTTGGGGGGCGCCAGCGCGCCTTCAAGGGCACGGCCCGCTTCAAGCTTCGTGCTTTTGCCGATCGTAGACAAAAAGGGTCGAGGCGTGGTCGTCACGCGGCCCTTTCGGCAGGGGTTCGCGGCTCGTCTCGCGCCATTCGCCGGCATCGAGGACCGAAAAATGTCGATCACCCTCGACGTTGGCGTGAACGCGGGTCAGGTAAATGCGATCCGCGACAGGAAACGCGGCGTCATAGATCTCCGCGCCGCCAATAACCATGATCTCGTCGGCGCCGCTTGTTTTGGCGAGGACGCGCGCGAGCGTCAGCGCATCGGATATGGTCTCGCAGGTCGAGACGCCTGCGACTTCGAACGCGGGATCGCGCGTCACGACGATATTATCGCGGCCGTCGAGCGGTTTGCCGATCGATTGGAACGTCTTACGTCCCATGACGATCGGCTTTCCCATCGTCAGTCTGCGAAATGTTTTCAAATCTGACGAGAGCCGCCAAGGCAGGGCACCGGCCCTGCCGATAACGCCGTTTTCGGATACGGCAACAATGAGGGAAACGAGGGTATCATTCATCGGCGCCCGCATAGCATCTTTGATTGGTGCCGGCGACTCCGCTTCGCTGAGCCAGCCGCCGGCACATGCTTGTGTCTTCGTTCGTCGCTTGTCTTCACAGCGAAGGCCGGATCCAGTCAAATCGAAAGCTTGTCTGGTTGCCGGCGTGACGGCATGGAGAATACCTATACCGCCACCGGCGCTTTGATGTGGGGCCACGGATCGTAGCCTGAAAGCTCGAAATCCTCGTACTTGAAATCGAAGATCGATGTGACGGCGGGATTGATCTTCATCTCCGGCAGCGAACGAGGCTCGCGCGAAAGCTGAAGGTCCGCTTGCTCGATGTGATTGAGATAAAGGTGGGCATCGCCGAAGGTGTGCACGAACTCACCGGGCTTTAGCCCCGTCACTTGCGCCATCATCATCGTCAGCAGCGCGTAGCTCGCGATGTTGAACGGAACGCCGAGGAAAATGTCGGCAGAGCGCTGATAGAGCTGGCATGAGAGGCGACCCTCGGCGACGTAGAACTGGAACAGGCAGTGGCAGGGCGCCAGCGCCATCTGGGACAAATCACCAGGGTTCCAGGCCGTCACGATGATCCGGCGCGAATCCGGGTTGCGCTTCAGGTCCGAGACGGCGCCCTCAATCTGGTCGATCGTCGTGCCGTCAGCCGCCTCCCAGCTTCGCCATTGCTTGCCGTAGACGGGGCCGAGGTTGCCCTCAGCGTCCGCCCATTCGTCCCAGATGCTAACGCCATGCTCCTTGAGATACTGCGTGTTCGTCGCGCCTGAAAGGAACCAGAGCAGTTCGACGATGATCGACTTCACGTGCAGCTTCTTCGTCGTGACGAGCGGAAACCCCTTCGCGAGATCGAAGCGCATCTGATGGCCGAAAACGGACAACGTACCGGTGCCGGTGCGATCGGTCTTCGTGACGCCTTCCGTGCGCACGCGGCGCAAGAGATCGAGATATGGCTGCATGAGATGAGCACTAATCGATTCTGTGATGTCCTTCAGCCCGTCGCCAGCGAAGTGCTCGGTGCGAAGGCCA
>CAYYDL010000266.1:0-2157 GCA_964470545.1 uncultured Hyphomicrobium sp.
GTAGAAGCGGGCGTGCAATTACTTCTGGTTATCGGCGTTATGAAGCCGCTGTATCTCGAGGTCGGTGACCCAGAATCCCTGCGACTCGACGTTCGGGAGCACTTCGGAAAGCGCGGGCACGTAGCCGCCGGGGAAAATGTATTTTCGCAGCCAGGGGCTGGTCACGCCCGGGCCATCCGCCCGCCCGATGGAATGGATCAGAGCGATCCCATCGGGCCGAAGCAGCGTCTTCAGCTTGCTGAAAAACGCTTTGTAGTACCGGACCCCGACATGCTCGAACATCCCGACCGAGACGATCCGGTCATAGGTGCCGATTTCCTCGCGGTAGTCGCGGAGATGGAAGCGGACCCGATCGGCCAAACCCGCGGCCTCCGCGCGCTCCTTCGCGGCGCGAAGCTGTTCGCGCGACAGCGTCAGCCCCGTCACGTCCGCACCCGTCGTCGCCGCGAGATGAAGGGCCAAGCCGCCCCAGCCCGATCCGATGTCGAGCACACGCATGTGCGGCGCCAACAGGAGTTTGCCGGCGATGTGACGCTTCTTGTTTTCCTGCGCTGCTTCGAGCGTCTGCCCCGGTTCGGTGAAATAAGCGCAAGAATATTGCCGATCGGCGTCAAGAAAGAGGTCGTACAGCCGATCCGGCCGATCGTAATGATGCGCTGCGTTGGCTCGGGCCCGCCGGACGGGGTTGTGTTGCTGCCAAGACCGAAGCACGGCTTGCAGCCAGGCCGGCGGCCGTATCGGCGCCAGCGAGCCGTTGCCGACATTCCGGGCGGCGATCTCGGCGAGGTCGCGGATGGACCCCTCCTCGAGAGTGATCGCGCCCTTCATATAGCCTTCACCGAAGTGAAGCCCCGAATTGAAGATCAGTTTCCAATGAAGAGCAGGGTCGTGCAGCCTGATCCTGACGAAAGGGGTGCCTTCGGGGCGGCCGAAGCGGTGGGACCGTCCGTAAGCGTCAACGAGAACCAGCTCGCCCACCTGGATGGCGCGCCGGAGCAATTTGCGCAAAAGAAACAGGCCGCCGATCTTGGCCCGAGGACGAGGGGGCCCGGCATCCCCCACCCATCGCCGCACGCCATTGCGGGCGGCCCGCTCCCGAGTGGGGCCGAGCAGCCTCTTGAGGTCAGGGTATTTTCTTCGTTCCAGCATTCGATGCCCCCACCGGCGCGAGAGGGCGCCGGAGCAATTGCGCAGGAGTCATCAGCCACAATGGCGGTTAACGGGGGTACCCCATCCCCGGCTTGTTCCATGGTCAGGCTACGGCACGCGAAGCTCCCTGTTAGCACCGCGACACGGCGAATTATTTTTCCGAACGGCTCACCCCGAACGCCAGCGCGCGAGCCGCTGACACCCTGGACGAGGCGTCACTGCCGAACCCTATTTTCCCGTCGACGGTCTTGCCGTCACCCCGATGCAGGACCGCTTTTTTCAGGAAATCGCCGACCGTGAGCTGGTTTCCTCTGAACACCAGGCCTCGTCGATCGCACACCTCGATGCGCCCTCGGCTGGCCCGCAGGACGAAAACCTTCTTTCCACCCTCAAGAGCCTCGCGGGCAAGGCGCAGGCCGGAGCCATCCGGTAAAGCTGCGGCGGTAACAACGACATCAACCTTCTCATCGCTACCCAGAACATCTTTTGCTTCCGTCATCGATCCGGTCACGGAAATACGGCATCCCGCGTGGCCAATGGCCATACGCAGGAACAGACACAAATCGTCATCCGGTTCGACCAACAGCACATGACTCATCGAAGCCTCCCTAGGTAGCGACCGCGCTCGGCGGCCGCTGCCCCTGGTTTCCTCGCCCAATCGAGTTTCCTGTGTCACCGCCCGGTAGAGCTTGCGTCGGTGCCAGCCGCGAGTGCCTTAGCCCAGGCCAGAGCGCTCGCCTCGTCGAAGGCGCGGATGACGTCCGCGTGGGACGAGCGATCGTTCATGCTTTCGACGCTCGTGAAGCGCCGGGAGTCCGCGACCGCGAGCAGCAAGGCGTGCGCGGTCTGGGCAACCCGGATATCGCCGATTTTCGCGGCCGCGGCGCAGAGCGCGCCGATCGCGCAACGCCGACCGCGGAACCACCGGTAAGCCCCTTGCAGCCACCGGCCCCGCTCCTCGATCAGGGATCTGGCGTCTTCCAGCACGAGTGCGGCCGCGGCGTAATG
>CAYYDL010000267.1:0-1765 GCA_964470545.1 uncultured Hyphomicrobium sp.
TACATTTCCCAACTGTCAGTTCGTCGCCACTACGCATTCACCGCAGATCATCGGGGAAACGCAACCAGAGCGGATTCTGCTGCTACAGTTCGACGGTGAGCGCGTCGTCGCAAATCGATGCGGACAGGCGTTTGGGCTCGATACGAACGCGATTCTTGAGCAGGTCATGGGAACCCCCTCGCGCGCCAAGCCAGTGCGCGAGGCGATCAGCCGTATCGAAACCGCGCTCGATGACGGTGACCTGAATAGTGCCCGCACCGGTTTGGCGCGGTTGAGAGAACTAATCCACGGTGATGACCCGACCGTCGTAGCCCTCGAGGCGACAATCAACAACCTCGAGGCGCTTGGCGATGCGGCAGATCAATAAGGGCGCGGAGCCGGGTGTGATGGCAGCCTGGAAGGCAGCGAACCGTGCACTCCCAAACTACTGCTATGCCTCTCTATCAGCGGCGCACCGCGATGAGATTCGAACGGCACTCGTTGCCGAGCAACGCGGGCTTTGTGCCTATACCGGGCGCCGGATCGAAAACAGCACCTGCCATATCGAGCATCTTCGTCCCCAATGCCATTGCGGGCCTGGGGAGGATGTTGACTACAGAAATCTCGTGGCGGGGGTTCCCGCGCCGAACACGCCGCGTCTGCCGTATGGTGCGCACAAGAAGGACAGCTGGCCGCCGATCCCGGATGAATACTTGTTCGTATCGCCTCTCTCCGGGGGATGCGGCGCCCGTTTCGCTTTCAACCTGAAGGGGGAGGTTCTGCCTGCGCGAGCGGACGACGGAGCCGCAAGTGAGACCATAGATCGGCTTGGTCTCAACGATCCTGCGCTTGTTCAACTTCGGAAGGCGGCGATCGACGCCACGCTGCAAATCCGAGGCCAGGGACCGGCGTCGATTGACGTCGGTAACGCTCTGCGGCGTCTCCGCGCGCTGGCGCAAGCGGAAGATCAGGCTGGACCACTCGAACCCTTTTCATTTGTCTTGGTGCAGGCTCTGGAACGGCAGATCCGACGCATCGAGAACATTCGCGACGGAAGGAGGCGGGCATGAATCACGCCAGGCATTCGGAGGGCGCGTTTGAGACCGTCATCGAAGCGCACTTGCTGTCCAGCGGCTACGTCCGCGAGCCCGAGGCACGCTTTGATCGCGAGAGATCAATCTTCCCGGAAACAGTTCTAGAATTCATTCGCAACACGCAGCCGAAGGAATGGACGGCGCTTGAAGCGCTTCATGGCCCAAAGACAGGCACACAGATCATCACAGATCTTATTAAGTGGATGGATGCGAACGGCTCGTTGGCGACCCTGCGCCACGGCTTCAAATGCTACGGGAAGACCCTCCGCGTAGCCTTCTTCAAGGCCGCCCATGCACTTAATCCCGAACTCGAGGCTCGCTACGCGGCGAACCGCGTCGGGATCACCAGGCAGCTGCACTACTCCAAGAGTTCGGAGAAGTCGCTTGATGTTGCACTGAGCATCAACGGAATTCCAGTTGCATCTCTGGAACTAAAAAACCCGATGACGCGGCAGACAGTGGAAGATGCCTTGCGCCAGTATCGCAATGACCGCGATCCGCGCGAACCACTTTTCGAATTCAAGCGGCGAATGCTCGTCCATTTCGCAGTAGATACAGAAGCCGTGTTCATGACGACGCGGCTAGCTGGGACGGCGACTCATTTCCTTCCGTTCAATCGCGGCTGTGACGGGGGCGCAGGCAACCCACCCGACGCCAAGGGGCGGAGCTATCGCACCGCTTATCTCTGGGAA
>CAYYDL010000268.1:0-4354 GCA_964470545.1 uncultured Hyphomicrobium sp.
GTCTGCACATCCTGGGCGAGATGTCGAAGGCGCTCACAGGTGCTCGCGCCGAGCTCGGCGAATACGCGCCGCGCATCGAGACGATCAAGATTCCGGTCGACAAGATTCGCGAAGTCATCGGGTCGGGCGGCTCGGTCATCCGCGAGATCGTGGCCGAATCCGGCGCCAAGATCGATATCGAGGACGACGGCACGGTGAAGATCGCATCCGCCAATCGCGAATCGATCGAGAAGGCGCTTGCCCGCATTCGCGGCATCACCTCCGAGCCCGAGATCGGCCACATCTACAAAGGCAAAGTCGTGAAGATCATGGACTTCGGTGCCTTCGTGAACTTCTTTGGCTCGAAGGACGGCCTCGTCCACCTCTCGCAGCTCACGCAGGGCCGCCCGGAGACGGTCGGGGAAGTGGTGAAGGAAGGCCAGGACGTTTACGTGAAACTTCTGGGCTTCGATGATCGCGGCAAGACACGCCTGTCGATGAAGGTTGTCGATCAGGCCACAGGGCAGGAAATTCCCCGTGCCGAGGGCGAACCTGAGGAAGTTTTTGAAAGCCGTCCGCCGCGCCGCGAAGGTGGCCGCGGCGATCGAGGTCGCGGCCCGCGCCGCGAACGCGGTTGACGCATCGCCCATCGCTGAAACAAAGAAGCCGCCGGATCCCGCAGTCCGGCGGCTTCTTTATCTCACTGTCATCCTCGGGGACACGCCTGAGAATGACATGCTGAGATCAATACCAGCGGCAGCGACGGATGCCCCAGCTGTTGCGCCAGCACTTGCGCGCGGTGCACTGGACGCGGCCGACGCCGGGAATCCATTTATGATAGCCGCCGATTCCCCAATGGCATCGACTGTTCCAGCCCACCTTTGTGACCAGAGCACCGTGCGGGGTTGCGGCATCTTTCAATGCGCCGAGTGAAGCGCCGGAGGCCGCCATGCTGGACGCGCCGGCAAGCAACAGCGCCGCCGCAAATGCCGTAGCGGCAAACGCAATTTTTCCTGTCATCATGCGTTTCTCCCCTCTCGGAGGTAAGCCCACCTCCGCCAGCGTTCAATCGACGCCACGCTAACAGCGCGGACACTCTTCCGACAACGGATGAATGAGCGACGAGCGAGCTATATTGTGCGAGCGTTGCAGCTACGCGTCAGGCCTTTGCGAAGGCGGGGACATCCGGCCAGAAAACGCGAGCCTTTTCACTGACGCCCTGCGGATCGCCCGTCGTGAGAAGCGTTAGCGTTCCACGCTCATCACCGTTCAGATAATTCGGGCGCCGCGTCAGGTAATCCTCGAAGCTGTCGGCGACGACCTCTGGCTGCGAGAGAATGCGGGTGAACGGGGGCAGATATCGGCGGAACAAGTGCTCCACCAACGGAAAATGCGTGCATCCGAGGATGGCGCGATGCGGGGGCATCGCGTCGTTGCCCGCAATCATGGCGTCGACACCCTCCCGAACGAGAGAATCCAACTCCGCTTCCGGTCGCTTATTCTCGATCGCCCCGGCAAGCTCTGAGCAGATCTGCTGTACGACGGTGACCTTGGGACAGCGCTTGTGAATTTCTTCCGGATAGACGCCCGCCGTGATCGTTCGCGTCGTGCCGAAGACGGCGATGGTGTCGGTGTTGTACTTTTGCGGATATTGCGGCGACGTCACGGCCCACGGCGTCTGCGTCGCGGCCTCGACCGTTGGTGCCACGATGCCAAGGACATTGTGGCTACCTGCCCATTTACTGTCTGGAAGCCACTCCTGCTGCAGCCGCCGCAGCGCCACCGCCGTCGCGGTATTGCATCCTAAAAGGACGAGCTTCGCCCCGCGCGAGAACAGCTCTTCGACGCAGTCGCGCGTATAGCCGACGATGTTCTCGGAGCGCTGATTGCCGTAGGGAACATGTGCGTGATCCGCGAGATAGACGAAATCGACGTCCGGGAAACGCGTGACGAGCGCACGAAGCACCGTCAATCCGCCCAGCCCTGAATCAAACACCCCGATCATAGTCGGAGTGTTTGCGACGTCGAATTGTGAACGTCAACGGGCCAAAGGATGGACCCCGGCTGCACAATTACTCCGCAGCAGCCGACGGAGACGCGCTGGCCTTCGGCTTTGCCTCGGCGTCCTGCTCTTTAAGGCTCTGCAGCGACGGCATCGATACGGTGTTATAGCCGCAATCAACGAAATGCACTTCGCCCGTCACCGCACCCGAAAGCGGCGACAGGAGGTAAAGCGCGGAGCCCGCAACCTCATCGAGTGTGGGCGTACGCTGCAACGGCGAGTTATCGCGCTGGAAATTGAAGATGACGCGCGCATCCGAAACGCCGGCGCCCGAAAGCGTCCGCATCGGGCCGGCTGAAAGCGCGTTGACGCGAATGCCTTGCGGGCCGAGATCGGCCGCGAGATAGCGCACGGACGCTTCAAGCGCCGCCTTCGCGACACCCATGACGTTGTAGGACGGCACCCAGCGCGTCGCGCCGCCATAAGACAGGGTAATCAGTGAACCGCCGTTGGGCATCAGCGCCGAAGCCCGTTTCGCGATCTCCGTGAACGAGAAGCACGAGATCACCATCGAGTTGATGAAGTTCTCGCGCGTCGTGTCCGCGTAACGCCCCGCGAGTTCTTTGGGGTCGGAATAGGCGAGCGCATGCACGACGAAATCAAGGCTGCCCCATTCCTTCTTGATGCGTTCGAAAACCCGATCGACGCTTTCAAGATCGAGAACGTTGCATTCCTCGATGATCTTCGATCCCATCGATTCAGCGAGCGGCACGGCGCGCCGTCCGAAAGCGCCGCCCTGATAAGTGAACGCAAGCTCGGCGCCTTGACCGTGAAGCGCGCGCGCGATGCCCCAGGCAATCGAGCGGTCGTTGGCAACACCCATCACAAGGCCGCGCTTGCCAGCCATGATCGGACCGGGCTTAGCGATATCGAAGTCGGTCATAGGAAGCCTCGTTTTGTCACCAAAGGTACGCCCGCGAACATCGAACCAGCCTGCACCGCGTTTATATACTCTCATCACTCTCGCCCGTCCGCCGGTGGGCAGTCCTAGCGGCGGCCAGGAAAGCTCAGGTTAATCAGGCATCATGCCGGCAGAAGATGAGAGTGGCATTGGTGCCGCCAAAACCGAAGCTATTCGACATCACACAGTTAAGGCTCGCGTTGTCGATGCGACTGCGAGCGATTGGCACATCTGCGAAGGCCGGGTCAAGCTCGTCGATATTGGCGCTTTCCGCAATAAATCCATTATTCATCATCAGCAGCGAGAAAATCGCTTCCTGGACGCCAATGGCGCCCAGCGAGTGTCCCGTCAAAGACTTGGTTGCCGAAATGACGGGAATCTTGTCGCCGAAAACCGCGCGAATGGCATCGATTTCCTTGGCGTCACCCACCGGCGTGCCGGTACCATGCGGATTGATGTAATCGATTGCCGGCAACCCCTTGCCGTCGAGACCTTTGAGCGCGAGCCGCATACAGCGTTCCGCTCCTTCGCCTGACGGAGCGACCATGTCGTAACCGTCCGACGTCGCAGCATAGCCTTTGAGCTCGCCGTAGATCTTGGCGCCCCGCGCCTTCGCGTGTTCCAACTCCTCGAGCACGACGACGCCGGCACCGCCCGCGATGACAAATCCGTCCCGATCCTTGTCGAATGGCCGGCTGGCACGCTGTGGCGTCTCATTGAAGTGCGTCGACATCGCGCCCATGGCGTCAAACAGATCCGAAAGCGTCCAGTCGAGTTCCTCGCAGCCCCCCGCGAACATGATGTCCTGCTTGCCCCATTGGATCATCTCGGCGGCATTCCCGATGCAATGCGAACTCGTGGCGCACGCCGATGCAATCGAGTAGTTGACACCCTTGATCTGGAAGGCTGTGGCGAGGGCCGCCGAGGGCCCCGAACACATGCCCTTTGGAACCTCGAACGGACCGATCTTTTTCGGGCTCCCGGACTTGAGCGTCGTCTCCGCGGCTTCCACGATCGCGCGTGTCGAAGGACCGCCGGAGCCAAGGATGACGCCGCTGCGCTCATTCACCACATCCGATGGGTCAAGACCCGAATCGCGAACAGCCTGATCCATCGCAATCCAGTTCCAGCCGACGCCCGCGCCCATGAATCGCTTTGGCTTTCTGGGGACCATGCTCTCCCATTCGATATGGGGAGCCCCGTGGACCTGGCACTTGAATCCAAGCTCAGCGTATTTCTCGGCGCGAGAAATGCCAGACTTCGCCTCTCTCAGCGAAGCAAGAACTTCCTGAGTGTTGTTCCCGATCGAGGATACGACACCCATTCCCGTCACAACTACGCGCCGCATGCGCTCCTTCACTCCTGCGGTTCCTGCTGCCGCCCGTCCTGGCGCCGGGGATATGGCAGCCGGG
>CAYYDL010000269.1:0-4245 GCA_964470545.1 uncultured Hyphomicrobium sp.
CTCGAGATCGGTCGCCAGCAGCCGACCGTTCCGATCGACGATATCCGGCCGGCTGAAGCTCGTCGCGGCAACGGGCTCCGAGACGGCCAGCGTGACGTCCACGTGGTGCGCGGATGCGAGGATCAGCAGCTGGGCCACCACACCGGCAAAAGCCAAAGACAGAAATAGGTAGACGCCCCGCTCCGACATCCGGCGCGTCCCGTGCGACATGATCTGTGATCTCCCCCCAGCCACGGTCAATCGCTCGCTCTCTCAGCGCCCACTGGCACCGTCCCGCCGATCATTGAGCTGCGAGACTTCTCGTCCCTGATCGAATTGATCGGGCTTCGGCGGCCCGAGCCCAAGCTGGCGCGCGAGCCCGTCGATCCTGTCAGGCCGCGCGAGCGTACCGCGCTCGGCCTTGAGCACGGCGATGTCTTCACGTGCACGCTCGGCGAGCCGCTCTTTCGCCTGAACCTCGGCTTCGATGCGGCGCGTATCGTAATTGAGGGCGTACAGCAGCAGCGCGCTCGCCACCGCGAAAAAGAAAGCCGTGACATTCAACAGACGCATTTTGGGGCAATTCCCGTGGTACTTGTCTACAGCCTGGGCATTATCGGTGGTGCCGTGGAACGCCCATCGTGCCGAAATTCAAAGGCCACGCCGCAGCGCCGGTACGGACCGCGGCCCGCAAACGTGCAGACCGGGAACGAGGGTTCACTTCCAATTCACCTTTAGAAGGTGTTAACGGGCGCGGGTTAACAAGTCGGAAACTCGGCTGCTCGGATTTTATCAATTCCGGCGGCAGATGCCGGGATGCACCGGCCGTCTTGCCTACGCGCTCGGCCAAGAATTTCTTGACGATTCTGTCCTCGAGGCTGTGAAAGCTGACGACGACAAGCCGTCCGCCGGGGCGCAAGATGCGCTCCGCAGCCGCCAATCCGTTGGCAAGTTCGCCGAGCTCATCGTTGACGAAAATGCGCAGCGCCTGGAACGTCCGGGTCGCTGGATGCCGCCCATCAACCTTGCGTCCGTGAAACACGCGCGACACCACATCCGCAAGTTCGAGCGTGCGCGAAAAAGGAGTTTCCGTGCGCCGCTTCACGATCGCCCGCGCAATCGCACGCGACCGATGCTCTTCGCCGAACTCGTAGATCACGTTCGCGATCTCTTCCTCGTCCGCAGCGTTGAGAAAGTCGGCTGCACTCATACCCGACGACGACATCCGCATATCGAGCGGACCGTCGGTCTGAAATGAAAACCCGCGTTCGGCATTATCGAGCTGCATCGACGAGACGCCGATATCGAGGACGACCCCATCGACCTGCTGCCCTTGCAGTTCCGCCTGCATTGCGTCTTCCATTTGACTGAAAGGCATCTCGGCGACTTTCAGTCGTCCGCCGAATTGTTCGATGAGGGGCGCCGCGCCGCGTATGGCATTCGGGTCGCGATCGAGCGCGAGAACAGAGCAATTGGCAGCTTCAAGAATAGCGCGCGTATACCCTCCTGCGCCGAACGTGCCGTCGATATAGGTTTCGCCGTCCTTGGGCCCGAGCGTCTCCAGCACTTCCGAGATCAGCACGGGAATGTGGCGCGGATTTTCCGGATGCGATGACAAGAGTGAACTCACCGACGCCGCTTATTACTCAACCCATGCCCTTAGATTCTAAATCTGTGAACGGCTACACGCGCCCACTCAGATATGATCGCATGCACCAAGCTGGGGTCCACCTCCCCACGCAAACCACCTTGCATCTGCCTCGCGTAGGCTTCCGCTTGCCTTCTGATGTGTGGAGGAACTTCCTGTTCCAGGCTACTTTCAAGAGACGCATCGGGATTGGGAATTGACCGACCCATGCTGCGCGCGGCTTCCTTCCATTCTTCGACAGCGCTATCGACGTTTTTCAGCGCTTCAAACGCAGTCGATCCATCGGACATGCAGCCAGGAAGATCGGGCACAATCGCGATCCAGCCTCCGCCGTCTTCGGCGCTCAGTGGCCGAAGCACAACAGGATATTCCGGCTTAATCGTCATTTTTTGCGGTCCTCAATGTGTCGATAAAGGCTTGATTGGCCGCGCAGCCGGAATCGTGAGGATTTCACGACTGTCCGGGTGAGTGACTTTGTAATGACTACCCGACGTCGGTGCTCTCAATTCAATTCCCAAGGCGGCGCAAACGACTTGTATATCTTCGATCCGCCATCCGTCGCGCGGATTGCGGCGCATCGCCTCAAGTCTTTTTTCCCCCTGTCCCATAGGACAATACTAAAGCTCAAGAACCGGTATGGCACCGCGATATTCAAGATCAGCACGGGAATGTGGCGCGGATGCTTGTCAGCTGGCCCCAGCGAGGCTCCCTCTGCCCCGCCACCGCGCGTCATTCCCGTGCTCCCTCGTTGCCGTCGTCGTCCGACGAACGGCCACCCGCTGCAAAAAGTTTGCGCGTCACCTGGACTTTGCTGCGCGCTTCCTTGCGGCGTTCTTCGAAGGCCTTGGGCTCCCACATCTGGAACTTGTCACCCAGGCCAACAAATGTGACGGCGGCGTCCAGGTTGGCGTGGACGCGAAGGCTTTCAGGAAGGACGATGCGCCCGTCGCCATCGATCGTGAGAACCTGGACGTCGCCGTAGAGCGCGACAGAGAGTTCGTCTCGCTCGTCCGAATAGTCCGGCAGGCCCGCGAGAAGCCCGTCGATCTTCTTTGCAAGTCTTTCGCCGCCTGCATCGAGCGCTTGAGCATCGAGCGAGGGGTAGCAATAGAGCCCTCCCGCGTACCCGTCGCGCTCGAGGACGGCGCGAAACGAGGCTGGAATGGAAACCCGGCCTTTGGCGTCGATCTTGTTTGTGAATGTCGAGACAAAGCGGTCCATCCCCCAGCTACGTTTTTCCGTCTCCCTACTCGTTACTGATCGAAACGCTTTGCTGGCCCGGCGGCCGGCGGGAACCACTCTTCGTCTCCGGCGGCCGGCTCTCCGTAGGAGAGTCGCCGGAGACAATCGAAAAGGGACCGTGGCGGTCGCTCAGATTTGGGCCCTCTAACCAAATCGGCGCCCAGCCACGGAGTCCTGCCCGGTGCGGACGGGCACATATGGGATCGCATGGGATTAGATGGTCGTCAACGGAATATTAAGGATATTTTGTGGTTCGCGATGGATTTGCGCCGCCGAATCCACAGCTGCGTCTCTCAAATGCTCTGCGTTCAAGCCGAAGAGACGAGCCGAGAGGCCTGAAAAGACGAGGCTTTCAGGAGCGGCACCAAGGTAACGGAGACCTGATTTTGCGCTCGGCCTGGACGGGCGCATCGTTCCCTCTGAGGCGAAACGGGGCGCTCAAAAATTCGGTGCCGCAGCGATGATAGCCTTCGGCACCGGCAAGGAGGTGCCGCCATGGCGAATCTCACCCATCCCACGCAATCCCGCTTGAACCCGGGCCTCGAACTCAGATGGCCCGCGTCCGTGCTCTGGCGCGACGGCGACCCGAGGGTCCGTTCGATCACAACCGCCGACGTCTGGAACGCTCTGATGGAGGGCATCGACGATTTCCGCGCAATGCCGACGCATGTCTTCTTCGCGTGCATCATCTATCCGGTGGTCGGCATCATCCTCGCGCGCCTGCTATTCGGTTATGAGCTATTGCCGCTGCTTTATCCTATGGCGGCAGGTTTCGCGCTCCTCGGTCCCTTCGGCGCGATCGGACTTTACGAATTGAGCCGCCGCCGCGAGCAGGAACTCGATTTTTCACCGGCCCGCGCCTTCGATGTGCTGCATCGTCCCGGCATCGACGCGATCTTCACGCTCGGAGCGGCCCTGGCCCTTGTGTTCGTCGGCTGGCTCTATCTCGCGAACGTGATGTACGTGCAGATTATGGGCGGGGAACCGGCATCCCTTTCCGACTTCTTCAAACAAGTTATCGGCACGGATAAAGGCAGACAGCTCATGTTCGCCGGCAATCTGGTCGGCTTCCTGTTCGCGCTCCTTGTGCTGGTGACAAGCGTCGTGTCTTTTCCAATGCTCGTTGATCGCGACGTCGGTGTCGGTACGGCCGTTAGGACTTCGGTCCGCGCCACGCTTGAAAATCCGGTCCCTGTTGCGCTTTGGGGCCTGATCGTCGCAGTCGGCCTTTTGCTCGGAGCGCTGCCGTTCCTGTTTGGCCTTGCGATCGTCTTACCGATCCTCGGCCACGCAACCTGGCACCTCTACCGAAAGCTCGTCGCGCGGGAATAAAGCGCAACTCAATGCGCTCGCAGGAATTGCGCAAGCGTCGAAAC
>CAYYDL010000270.1:0-2461 GCA_964470545.1 uncultured Hyphomicrobium sp.
CGTTGCGCATCGCTTTGAGATGCATCGCAAAGAACAACAGCGTGAACGCCAGCGCCATGACGAGCAACGGCAGCCGCATGCTCGGATCGACCGTCGCCCCGAAATCCGTCGAAGGCTGGTGCAGCGTGTTCCACCAGTTGACCGAAAACTTGATGATCGGCAGCAGCGTCACGCCGACGAGAGCCAGAACGGCGGTCAGCTTTGCCGCTGCCCCTTCATCCTCAAGAGCCGAGCGCAGCGCGATCAATCCGAGATACAGAAAGAACAGGAGCAGAACGGAAGTCAGGCGCGCATCCCAGACCCAATAGGTCCCCCACATCGGCTTGCCCCAAAGCGAGCCGGTCACGAGCGCCAGGAATGTAAAAGCGGCCCCGAGCGGCGCCGCCGCCTTCGCCGAAACGTCCGCCAGCGGATGCCGGAAGACGAGCAGGCCGAAGCTCGACAGCGCGATAAGGCCATAGATCATCATCGAGAGCCACGCGCACGGCACGTGGATATACATGATCCTGACCGTTTCGCCCTGCTGATAGTCGGGGGGCGAATCGAAAAATGACAGATAAAGCCCGTAAACCAATAATATGGCTGACGCCGCCACGAACCACGGCAACAGGCGCGCGGAAAGCTCCATGAAGCGGGTCGGATTGGCGAGGCGTTGTGTCAGCGTCTGCATGGGCGGGATTTAAGCCTTTAACCGAGCCGGCGCAATGAAGCCTGAGATTACCATTTATTGAATCTGGATGCGGAGCGCCGCGGCGGCAGCCACCGGCCCGAGGACCATCGTAACAAGCGAAACCGCCGCTAGAATGAGAAACGACGATCCGGCCCCGGAAGGTCCTGCACTCGCGCTCACCGCCGATATTCCGAAAATCAGGGTCGGAACATAAAGCGGCAGCACGATCAGCGCCAGGAGCAGACCGCCCCGGCGCGTCTTCATCGTCAATGCCGCTCCAACGGCCCCCAGGAAACTCACGGCCGGCGTGCCCACCAAAGTCGTCCCGACGAGAACCGGATAGGCATTGAGATCGAGGTTCAGCAGGATGCCGAGCACAGGAGCGAGAATGGCAAGCGGTATTCCGGTCGTGATCCAGTGTGCGAGCGCCTTGATCGCGCTGACAAGCTCGAGCGGCAACGGTCCTGTCGCCAACACGTCGAGCGTGCCGTCCTCGTAATCCGCTTCGAAAATGCGATTGAGAGACAAAAGCGCGGCCAGCAGCAGCGCGATCCACAGAACGCCCGCCGCGATGCGCGCCAGGAGATTGAGATCCGGCCCGAGCCCGAGCGGCATCAGCGACACGACGATGAGAAAAAAACCGAGCGCCGTGCCGATCGCGCCGCCCTCGCGAACGGCAAGCCGCAAATCGCGGTGAAGAAGAGCCCAGACGCCCGTCACGACGCCATCCTTTGTGCCGCGAGATCGAGCGTCTGCGCACGTTCGAGCCCAAGAGGCAAATGCGTCGCGATCACCGCGATACCGCCCGTTTCCGTGTGTGCATTGACGGCCGCGACCAACCGCTCTGACGATGCCGTATCGAGAGACGCCGTTGGTTCGTCGAGCAGCCACAGCGGACGACGGGCAACAAGCAGCCGCGAGAGTCCGAGCCGCCGCTTCTGTCCCGCAGAAAGATAGGCGGCGGGAAATTCTCCGAGCTCTTCCAATCCGAAATGCCGAAGAGCGGCTTCGACGCGCCCGTGTGACGGCGTGTCAGAGCCGAGATACGCATTCCAGAACGTGGCGTTCTCGAGCACCGTCAGGCTCGTCTTCACCGCATTCGTATGCCCGATGGCATGGGCCTGCTCGCCGACGCTCAGTTCTGGATCGCCACCATCGAGCCGGACCGAGCCGCGAAAGGGCCGAATGAAGCCCGCCAGGGTCCGCAGCAACGTCGTCTTGCCGATACCGTTGGCCCCCGTCAGGACCAGGGCTTCTCCACGCCGCACAGTGAACGACAGCCCCTCGATGACCCGGCGCGATCCGCGATCTATGACCAAGTCTTCGGCAATGAGCTGCACAGGGATGAGAATCCGTGACGTGAGATTGGGCAAGAGCGGCGGCATTTACGCGCAATTTCGCCGCCGGGACGATTCGTGTTTTCTTTTCCGGCTGATTATATAAAAGGCACGTTGTATCCTTCGCTAGCGCAAAAGCGAGGGGGTCGCGCGGACCGACAAGCTCGTGCCCGCGGGACATCCTCGATCCGCCGGCACTCCGGCGGCGCAGCCCTTCGTCATAATCTTTCGGAGGCCTGACCTTGAGCGCCCTGACACCTGGTTCCGACGACAGCTTCAAATGCAAAAAGACCCTCACTGTCGAGGGCAAAACCTACGTTTACTATTCATTGCCCGACGCCGAGGCCAATGGCCTCAAAGGCATCTCGCGCCTTCCCTATTCGATGAAGGTTCTCCTCGAAAACCTTTTGCGCCACGAGGACAACCGGTCGGTCACCAAAGCCGACATCATGGC
>CAYYDL010000271.1:0-3462 GCA_964470545.1 uncultured Hyphomicrobium sp.
TGGCGGCGGGCGGTCGAGGCGAACGCGGGCAGGGTCGTGGTGGCGGCCGACAACGCTGAAATCCTCGAGGCGGTCAAGGCCGCGGGCGGAGAAGCCGTGATGACGCGCGCCGACCATGTCTCGGGCTCGGACCGCATTCACGAGGCCATTACGAAACTTGATCCAGAGCGGAAGGTTGAGATCGTCGTCAATCTGCAGGGTGATCTGCCGACGCTCGATCCGGCGCTCGTGACGGACTGCGTGGCGCCGCTCGCATCGAAGCCGGCCGACATTGCGACGCTTGCGGCGGTCATTTCCGAAGATGAGGAACGGACCAATCCGAACGTCGTCAAAGTCGTCGGGACACCGATCGGCCCGAACCGGCTTCGCGCGCTCTACTTTACGCGCGCCACCGCGCCCTTCGGCGATGGTCCGCACTATCACCACATCGGGATCTACGCGTATCGCCGGGCGAGCCTCGAACGGTTCGTGTCGTTGCCGCAAGCTGTCCTTGAAAAAAGGGAAAAGCTTGAGCAGTTACGGGCTCTTGAGGCCGATATGCGGATTGATGTCACGATCGTTGACACCGTTCCACTCGGTGTCGATACTCCCGCCGACCTTGAGCGCGCCCGTCGCCTCATCGCACCCTGACATTTCTTCTCCCGGACAATCGATCCGCCATGACCAAAGCAGCAGGTTCCGAAGCCGGAGCCGTCAAAATCTCGTATCAAGGTGAGCCGGGAGCGAATTCGCATCTCGCGGCGCGCGAAGTGTATCCCGATTACGAAAGCGTCGCGTATCCGACGTTTGAGGACGCGCTCGCTGCCGTGAAGTCGGAAGACGCGAAGTATGCGATGATCCCGATCGAGAATTCGGTCGCCGGGCGCGTCGCGGATATCCACCATCTCTTGCCTGATGCCGGTCTCTACATCGTGGGCGAGCATTTCCTTCGGGTGCGCCATCAGCTCATGGCGAAGCCTGGCGCCAGCCTTTCAACGATCAAGCGCGTGATGAGCCACACGCAGGCGCTGGGACAATGCCGGGCGACCCTGAGAAGCCTCGGATTGAAGCCGGTTCCGGAGGCGGACACCGCGGGCTCGGCCAGGCTCGTGGCTGAAAGCGACGATTTGTCGACGGCGGCAATCGCGTCGCGTCTGGCCGCCGAGATTTACGGGCTTCAAATTCTGAAGAGCGACATCGAGGACGAGGCGCACAACACGACGCGCTTCATCATCCTCGCCAAGGAGCCGGACGACGCCGAACCCGGCAACGGCCCAGTGATGACGACGTTCCTGTTCCGCGTGCGGAACGTGCCAGCCGCGCTTTACAAGGCGCTCGGCGGCTTCGCGACGAATGGCGTCAACATGACCAAGCTCGAGAGCTATCAGGAGGAAGGAACGTTCCTCGCGACCCGGTTCTTTGCCGAGATCGAGGGCCATCCGGTGGACAGGCTCGTACAACTTGCCCTCGAGGAACTGTCGTTCTTCTCGACGCAGACGCAAATTCTCGGCACCTACCCGGCGAGCCCTTACCGGAAGGAAGCGGCGGAGCTCGCAGCGCACGGGCTCGTGCCGATCAAACGCCCCGGATAGCCGCGCTCGGACGTCGCGGATTTCACTTGCTAGTTCGGAGACTTGCTTCTCCGCCAAGCTGTTAGCCGCCGTGTCTTGGAGGGTTGTACTTTTGCGGCTCCCGGCCCATTATACGCATGGGCTGGCGGCGGACGAATTCGTCGCCAACCGGGTCAGGTCCGGAAGGAAGCAGCCCTAACGATCAGAAGTCGGGTCGTTCGCCAGCCTTTTATTTGCGCTCACGGGCCGATGGGCCCTCCGCGGGGGCGCGGCTCGCCGCGGGTCGCTTTGCTCCCTGGCCCTTTGGGCGGGGGTTTTTTCGGGGGGCGCGGCTTACCGCAGGTCGCTTTGCTCCCTCGCCCTTCGGGCGAAAGGTTGTTTCAGGGATCATGGCCAAAAAGAAATCGGAAGCGTCTGACGGCGTCGGGAGTTCGGATGGCACCGAACCCGCGAAGCCCTATGTCGTGCTGGCGCGGAAGTATCGTCCGGCGACGTTCGACGATTTGATCGGTCAGTCGGCGATGGTGACGACGCTGCGCAATGCGTTCGCGTCGGGCCGGATCGCGCAGGGCTATATGCTGACCGGCGTCAGAGGTGTCGGCAAGACGACGACGGCACGTATTCTCGCCCGCGAGCTCAACTATGAAGCGCCGGGCTACGACAAGCCGACGATCGACATGCCGGGCCTTGGCGTTCACTGCAAGGACATCATGGAGGGCCGTCATCCGGACGTGCTCGAAATGGACGCCGCGTCGAACACCGGCGTCGACAATATTCGCGAAATCATCGAAAGCGCGCAGTACACGCCGCTTGTCGCCCGAACGAAAGTGTTCCTCATCGACGAGGTTCACATGCTGTCGAAGGGCGCGTTCAACGCGCTTCTGAAGACGCTCGAAGAACCGCCGTCGCATGTCCGCTTCATTTTCGCGACAACGGAAATCCGGAAGGTTCCGGTGACGGTGTTGTCGCGGTGTCAGCGCTTCGACTTGCGGCGTGTCGAGCAACTGGTGCTGGCTGAACATTTCCAGAAGATCGTCGGGCTCGAAGGCGCAAAAGCCGACGCCGACGCTTTGCAATTGATTGCACGCGCGGCCGAGGGCTCGGTGCGCGATGGTCTTTCCATTCTCGATCAGGCGATCGCGATGGGCGAGGGGCACGTCACGGCGGCGAAGGTGCGCGACATGCTCGGGCTTGCAGATCGCGGGCGGATCTTCGATCTCGCGGAATCGCTTTTCAAAGGCGACGTCGCGACGGCGCTTCAAGCGTTGGAATCGCTGCATCGCGACGGGGCGGAGGCCGCGGAAATCGTCGCCGATCTTGCCGAAGCCGTCCATGCGATTGCGCGCGTCAAGGCGGTCGGCGAGGAGCCAGCGGGCGAAGCTTTGACTGCGGAAGAAAAGGCGCGTCTCGCGAGCTTGGCCTCGCGGTTGTCGATGCCGTACCTCGCGCGGGCGTGGCAGATGCTCGTCAAAGGCTTCGAGGAGGTTTCGCGGGCTCCCAATCCACGCGTTGCGGCCGAGATGGTTTTGATCCGCCTCGCCTACACGTCCGATCTGCCGACGCCTGATGAGTTGATCAAAGCTCTTGGTGGGGGAGCCGCGCCTGCGCGCCGCCCTGCGCTTCCTGCAGGAGACGCGCCAGCCGGCGAACGTGGCCCCCTCAATACGCGCAGGGACGCTCCCGTTGCTGAAAATGATCAGGACGAGCCGGGCGATGCGTTCGAATTCGATGACGGCGAACCGAGCGATGACGATGAGGCGGCGTCACCGTTCGCCAGCGGATCGATCAAGTCCGATCCCAGATCTTTCGCTGACGTCGTTGCGCTTGCGTGTGAGAAGCGCGACGCGTAATTGAAGATTCATCTGGAAGACCATGTGAGCCTGGTGAAGTTCGACGCGGTCGCGGGCTCTAT
>CAYYDL010000272.1:0-2700 GCA_964470545.1 uncultured Hyphomicrobium sp.
CTCCGCTGTGCCGAGACAATCGAATCGAGCGTGGCGCAGCCGGACCTGCCGAAGGATGCGCATGAGCCCGCACTCGCGCGGCTCGATCATTTCCGCAATGCCAAGGGTTCGACACCGACGGCGTCGCTGCGGCTCCGGATGCAGAAAATCATGCAGTCCAATTGCGCGGTTTTCCGCGATGGTCCAGTGCTGCGAGAGGGTGTCGAAAAGATCACCCAGGTCTGGCGCGATGCAGCGGATATCTCCGTGACCGATCGCTCGCTCGTCTGGAATTCGGATCTCGTCGAGACGCTCGAATTCGACAACCTGATTGCGCAGGCAGCGGTGACTGTCGTCGGCGCGGAGAACCGCAAAGAAAGCCGCGGGGCCCATGCGCGCGAGGATTTTCCAAAGCGCGACGACGTCAACTGGATGAAGCACACGCTCGCCTGGGCTGATTACGGCACGAAATCCGTCAAGCTCGACGATCGGCCGGTGCATACCAAGACAATGACGAACGAGGTCAAATACATCGAGCCCAAAGCGCGCGTTTATTGAGCGCTTCAGGCTTGTTGTTTTGTCACGCTTCTTATCGGAAAGCCGGTCCTCCCTTTTCCTGAAGCGCTCCGGGTGAGTAGAAATAGCGCCGTCTTGCGAAGTCCCCTATGGTGCGGCCGCTATCCGAAAGGGCGCGGGCACACGTGACGAAAATCGATACCGACGAAGGCGATGATGCCGATACCCGGATGCCGCCCGATCCGTTCGCGGCGGTGCTCCCGGCATTGGCGGCGCTCGGAGCCATTGCGTCGATCGCCGCCATCAACTGGTCGGGCGAAGAGAAGCTCGCGGCACGGACGCGGACGAAGCGCAAGACGGGCGCTGCCTTGCGCGATCTCGAGACGTGCTGCATGGGACTCGCCGAGATCTTCCGGCGTTTTCAGAAACACCCGCGGGTCTTTGCGGGTGAAGGCGGACAGGCGGCGGCGCCGTTGAAGTTCGGAGTGCACGGCCAGCGCATCCGCGCAGATGCGCAGCGGCTTTACCTGCAGCTGATGAACGACATCGCTTCCATGCTGGTGCTTGCGACGCAAAATGCGTTCGACGTCATGACGGCCATCGAGGACGGGGACATCGAAGCGCCGGAAGAGATTTTCTTCGGCTTCGGAGAGCAGCAAGATCGCCTTAACGGTGTCATCCAGTCGCGGGTGCCGCTGCGTGCGGCGGTCGATACCGGCGGCGAGATCGCGGATCGGCTGGTTGCACTCGTCCGGGAACTGAAGAAGCACCAGAAATCCGGTTAAGGCCAAAGAACCGCATGCGCTGCGGCCGCATGCCGTTGACAGGGGAGCATGATCAAGCTTCTGTCTTCGGCAGTGAATTTCGATGACGGGACACCAGACGTCTCATGGTTCAGCTCCCGCTTCCGAAGAATTCGAAGATCTCCGAGGGCAAGACCTGGAATCGGCCGGATCGCGACGGGGATTGGAAAGAGTTTCGCATCTACCGGTGGAATCCCGATGATCCGCGGAATCCGCGCATCGACACCTATCACGTCGACCGGAAGCAGTGCGGGCCGATGGTGCTCGACGCCCTGATCAAGATCAAGAACGAGATCGATCCGACGCTGACGTTCCGCCGGTCATGCCGCGAGGGTATATGCGGCTCCTGCGCGATGAACATCGACGGAACGAACACGCTCGCGTGTCTCAAAGGGATCGACGATGTCAAAGGTGCGGTGAAGATCTATCCGTTGCCGCACTTGGAAGTCATCAAAGATCTCGTGCCCGACCTCACGAACTTCTACGCGCAGCTTCGTTCGATCGAACCGTGGCTCAAAACCGATACGCCGACGCCGCCGAAGGAATGGCGGCAGTCGCGGGACGACCGCGAGAAGCTCGACGGTCTCTACGAGTGTATTCTCTGCGCCTGCTGTTCGACATCGTGTCCCAGCTATTGGTGGAATTCGGATCGCTATCTTGGCCCGGCGATTTTGTTGCAGGCTTACCGGTGGGTGAACGACAGCCGTGACGAAGCAACGGGTGAGCGCCTCGACGACCTCGAGGATCCGTTCCGCCTCTATCGCTGCCATACGATCATGAACTGCGCGAAGGCTTGCCCAAAGGGCTTGTCGCCAGCGAAGGCCATTGCCGAACTCAAGAAGCTGATGGTCGAACGCCGCGTCTAAGTCGACATTTCGATCGCACAAATCCTGGCAAAAAGGAGCGACCGTGTTGGACATCCTCGATCACATCGGCTTTCCGGTGACAGACTATTCCCGATCGCTGACGTTCTATACCAAGGCGCTGGCGCCGTTGGGCATCAAGCTGCTCAAGGAAATGAAATTTTCCGAAGACGATGATGACGGCTACGCGGGCTTCGGACGGGAACGGCCGCAATTCTGGATCGGCACGGGTTCGGCACTGAAAGGGCGTTTGCATGTCGCGTTCGCCGCGCAAAGCCGCGACGAAGTGAAAGCCTTCTACGATGCGGCGGTGGCGGCGGGCGGAAGGGACAACGGGCCGCCCGGTCTCCGCCCGCACTATCACGCCAACTATTACGGCGGCTTCGTCTTCGATCCGGACGGACACAATATCGAAGCCGTGACGCACCTGCCGGAATAGCAAAGTCTTAAGAGCTTAGGCTCACCTGATGCCGGCCATGGCCAATCAGCTTTCTTCCCTCACCTCCGGCGCCATCTCGTCGCCCTTCAGCCAGCTGCGC
>CAYYDL010000273.1:0-8860 GCA_964470545.1 uncultured Hyphomicrobium sp.
GGGCATTCGAGACCTATCGAACTGACGATCGGCGAGCCGCGGGAGGCGATGCCGGATTTCATTCAGGCGAAGCTCGACGAGGCGACGGCGCTCTATGGCAAGTACCCGCCGATCCGCGGTTCCGAGGAGGCCCGTCAGGCCATCTCGGAATGGCTGACGAAGCGGTATGCGCTTTCCGGCGGCATCGAACCGGAAAAGGATGTGCTGATGCTCTCGGGCTCGCGGGAGGGCTTGTTCTATGCCTGCCTTCCGGCGGTCGGCCGCAAGGACGTCACAGGCCGGCCCGCGATTTTGATGTGCAACCCGTATTACTCAGCCTACGTTGCAGGAGCGATCGCGGTCGGCGCGGAGCCTGTTTATCTGAATGCGACGAAAGAGACGGGCTTTCTGCCCGACCTCGATGAGATCGCACGGGATGAAGCGCTTTTGGCGCGAACCGTCGCGCTTTTCATCAATTCGCCGTCGAATCCGCAAGGCACGGTGGCAGATCGCAGCTACATCCTGAAGGCGCTCGAGCTGGCGCGCGCTTACGATTTCATGCTGTTCTTCGACGAGTGCTATTCGGAGATCTATACCGAAGCAGCTCCTGTCGGCGGCCTCGAAGTTGCGGCGTCGACGCCGGAGCGATTTCGCAATCTGGTCGTTTTCAACTCGCTGTCGAAACGGTCGAACCTGCCGGGGATCCGGTCCGGGTTTTGCGCGGGCGATCCGCAATTCCTCGAAG
Source organism: uncultured Hyphomicrobium sp. (assembly GCA_964470545.1). Taxonomy (GTDB): domain Bacteria; phylum Pseudomonadota; class Alphaproteobacteria; order Rhizobiales; family Hyphomicrobiaceae; genus Hyphomicrobium_B. The sequence continues at coordinate 725 of CAYYDL010000273.1, forward strand.
CCTATGGCGAAGTGCGGAACATGTGCGCGCCGACGGTTCCGTTGCCGATCCAACATGCATCCGCTGCCGTCTGGCGCGACGAAGCCCATGTCGAACGCGCACGCGATGCCTATCGCCAGAAATTTCGTATCGCGGACAATGTGTTAAATGGCCGTTATGGCTATCGGCGACCAGCCGGCGGGTTCTGCCTCTGGCTCGATATGAGTCACTTCGGCGGCGGCGCTCAAGCGGCGGTAACCTTATGGCAACGCGCAGGCGTCAAGGTTATTCCCGGTAGCTTTCTGGCTCAGACGGGACGAGACGGGACCAACCCCGGCGCAAACTATATCCGCGTCGCCATGGTGCAGGAGTCCGCGACGATCCGGGAAGCGCTCGAACGCACGATTTCCGTGCTGCGTTAAAGAGTTCGTTCGTCGAGATGTCGCTGGATACGCGAGGAATCGATCCTCAGCGGCTGTTGCCGCAGTCAGTAGAGGACCGGCTGTTGAGCTGGCTGAGCCGTTTCGGCGGCCTGCTTCTGCTCGGCTCGACTCTGCTCATCTGGCTAAGCCTCGTCTCGTGGTCCGCGCTCGATCCAAGTCTCACGCACACGACGACGGCGACCGCTCACAATTTTGCCGGGCCGGTCGGGGCGATAGTTTCCGATCTTCTGTTCCAGATGCTGGGATTTGGCGCCGTGCTGGCGCTGGTCGCTCCCATTGTCTGGGGCATCGACATGCTGAGGTCGGAACGCGTCGTCGATGGCCGCATGAAACTCGGCTTCTATATGCTTTCGATCGCAGCAATGACCGGCGCGATTTCCGCCCTTCCGGTCTTGAGCGGCTGGCCGTTGCGTCATGGCTATGGCGGCCTGGTCGGCGACGGCGTCTATCATCTGGCGTTGAAGATCTTCGCGATGCTCAATGAAGAGCGCGCGCCGGTTGCCGCTGGGCTAGTGCTGCTGGCGGCCGCCGTTCAGACGTGCGGTAAAGCGATCGGTTTCGAGGCGGAAACCATCATGAAGGTTTTCCTGCGATCGCTCAGTTCGGGTCTTCGGTATGCGTCGAGCCGCGAGCGTCTCAACGATGCCGCAGCTATCGGCTCAACGCTTGCGGGCGGCGCCGAGCGCGTGCGGGGGGGTTGGTTCAAGCGGTCTCCCGCAGCAGGCGCCCATGCCGAGACTTATCGCTCACTCGACGCGTTCGCAGACGAGACGACGCCGACGCTCGATCTCAACCCCGAGCGTGCAGTGCGCGTGCGCCGCGCGGATGTGGTGCATCGGGCCGATCCTCCGCGCGCGCCCTCGAACGAACAGCTGCCTGTTGCATTGGATATCGATCCGCGCGCCCACGGTCTTGATCACGACGAAGACGTCGGCGGACCTCTCGACCATTTCGCCGATCGCGGGCTGGAATTCGACGACACGACTGAAGATTCGAGCCGTGCGATCGCCAAGCGCTTCGCGCCGGCCTCTGCTCAGGCGGCGATGGCGGCCGATGACGACGGGCCGGAGCTGGCGATGCCACCTCCCGTGCCGAAGGCTGCGCCGGCTCCACCGGTTGCGTCTGCGAAGCCTGCCGTGAGCAATGGCCTGCTCGGCGGCATCGTGCGGGCGCGGGCTCAGCCGGTATGGAAGCGTCCCTCGCTCAACATGCTGAAGCGGCCCGGTGCCCAAAAACCGCGGCCGGAGCTGTCGCAGACGGTCATGCGCGGGAACGCCCGGCTGCTCGAGGATGTGCTCGCGGATTTCGGCATCAAAGGCGAAGTGAAAGATATTCGGCCGGGTCCGGTCGTGACGCTCTATGAGCTCGAGCCGTCGCGGGGCACCAAGTCTTCGCGCGTCATCGGGCTTGCGGAAGACATCGCCCGTTCGATGAGCGTCGCGAGCGTGCGCGCGGCTGTTGTTCCAGGGCGCAACGCCATCGGTCTCGAATTGCCCAACGTGCGACGGGAAACCGTTCTCCTACGTGAAATTCTCGAAGCCGACGCCTTCAAAGGCGATACGACCGGGCTGCCGCTCGGTCTTGGCAAATCGATCAGCGGCGATCCGGTGGTCGCGGATCTCGCACGCATGCCGCATCTTCTCGTCGCGGGTACTACCGGCTCGGGCAAATCGGTCGGCATCAACGCGATGGTGCTGTCGCTGCTTTACCGGCATTCGCCCGACGACTGCCGTGTGCTGATGATCGATCCGAAGATGCTGGAGCTTTCGGTCTATAATGACATCCCGCATCTCTTGACGCCGGTCATCACCGATCCGCACAAGGCGGTTGCTGCGCTCAATTGGGCCGTGCGGGAGATGGAAGAGCGCTACAAGCGCATGGCGGCGCTTTCGGTTCGCAATATCGACGTTTTCAACAATCGCGTGCGCAATGCGAAGAAGCGGGGCGAGATGCTGTCGCGCACCGTGCAGACAGGTTTCGACAAGGCCGGTGCCGCGCGGTTCGAAACGCAGCAGATGGACCTCGAGCCGTTGCCGCGCATCGTCATCATCGTCGATGAGTTCGCAGACCTGATGATCGTCGCGGGACGCGAGGTCGAAGCCTCAGTCCAGCGTCTCGCGCAAATGGCGCGCGCCGCCGGCATCCATCTTATCATGGCGACGCAGCGACCGTCGGTCGACATCATCACCGGCACGATCAAGGCGAACTTCCCGACGCGCATTTCTTTCAAGGTCACGTCGAAGATCGACAGCCGGACGATTCTCAATGAACAAGGCGCCGAGCAGCTGCTGGGCCAGGGCGATATGCTCTACTCGACCGGTGCCGGGCAACTGGTGCGTGTGCACGGCGCGTTCGTTTCGGATGAGGAAGTCGTCGCGTTCGCAGATGCTTTGCGGAGCGAAGCGTCTCCGAAATACGTCGACGGAATTACCGATGCGCCGCAGCCGTCGGACGTTGCGGCGGGTCTTCGCGAGGCGAGCGACGACGATCTTTATGATCGCGCCGTTGCCATCGTGCTTCGGGACGGCAAAGCCTCCACGAGCTATATCCAGCGCCGTCTTTCCATCGGTTATAATCGCGCCGCAGATTTGATCGAGCGGATGGAGCGCGAAGGGCTGATCTCGCCGGCAAATGCCGTCGGGAGAAGAGAAATCCTGATGACCCGCAGCGGCGGGGCCGATGCAGCTGCCTGACGTTCGGGTGGCGCGGGTCTCGCCACGCAGATAACCGTGGAGCGGACCGTTCCGCGCCTTGCCTCCGACGCGCGATTGGCTCTACCCAAACTCAGCGCAAATGGGGTGCTCCGCCTAGTTCTGGACGCAATCTTTGGTGAAACGATAGCGACGTGCAAAGCTCCGCGATGGGGCTTCGGGGCTGTGGGGGGCCACGATGGGACAAAGCATGAGGGAATATCTGCGTGCGGCCGCCATTGCGACGGCGATCAGCATCACGTTCTGTGGCGCTGCCGGGGCTCAAGATCCGGATGGTCCGACCAACACGATCGTCAATCCTCCAGCCCAGAAACCTGCGGTAAATGGATGGTCCAGCGAAGTCGCGCCAGCGGACGGTGATCAAGGCATCACACTCAATGCGCATCAGACAAAGCTCGTCAATGAAGTCAGCGCCTATTTCGAATCGCTTCAGAGCCTGAAGGGCTCGTTCGTTCAGACGGATGCCGACAACAAGCGGATGAAGGGCAAGTTCTTCGTCAAACGGCCGGGCCGCTTTCGCTTCGATTATGCACTGCCGTCCCGGCAGATCATCATTTCCGACGGCGTCAATCTCGCCATTCAGGATCTCGACCTCAACAACGAAGATCGCGTTTCGCTTGATCAGACGCCATTCCGGCTTCTTCTGCGCAAGGACGTCGATCTCGTCCGCGATGCCAAGATCATGGAGGTCCAGCAGTCAGACGATTTGATCGTCCTGACGCTTGAGGACAAAGATCCTAATTCTCCTGGCCGGATTAAGCTGTACTTGGCGACGAAGCCGGCGATGGAACTGAAAGAATGGGTGACGACGGACGCCCAGGGACAGGACACGCGAATCGAGCTGTCGCAGCTTGAAAAGACCGACGACCTCGATGGGAATTTGTTTAAAATTCAATCACTTTGGCCGAACAAAGCTATGCAATAAGGAGTTTTGAGAGCCAAATCAGCGTGTTGCGCATTTGACGCCTTGCAATACCCATCCTGTGGATAAGTTTGGGTAAGTGTTCACATTTTCGTGAACTTGCTTCTCGGGCCCTGTTGAATTTTTCCAGCTTGCGCTTAACTCATAGCCATGCAGGTGGCGTCACCCTGTATTCGGTAGTGCCCCCCGTCTAGCCGAAGACGCCGCCTCTGGTACCGGCTTCCCTCCCGGTGCCGAGCGCGAAAAGCGCATAGCGCCCAGTTCCTCCCCCCGGGACTGGGCGCACTCTTTTCTGGTCCACAAATTTTTCCAAGAGCACCGACCGGAAGACGGTCAGCCGCAAGTTTTATTTCTTCCTATTTCGTCAGCTCGCGCGCGCACTGGCTGCCGGCTTGGCGCTCTCGGGCGGTGCGAGCTTGGGCGTGATCGTAGCGTCCTCGTCGGCTGTATCAATAGCTTTCAAATCGTTCGCCAACAGTTTTAATCGAGAGATGATCCGAGCACTAAAATGCTGGGCGAGCGACGGATCTTCTTCCATCAACTCAGATATGCGTTGTCGCGTCAGGCGCAGGGCTTTGACAGGTCCTTGCGCGATAACAGTCGTGGTGTGCACGAGGTCGATCAGCATGGCGAGCTCGGCGATCATCGCGCCTTCGGGCAGTGTCTCGCCGCCGGATTTTTGCGAGGGGTCACCGTTATCATCAATGCGAATGCAATTTCCGGCGATGATGACGATTGCCGCGTCCCCCGGTTGATTTTCGACGACAAGCGCGTCGCCGGAGCGATAGATGACGCGCTCGGCACGGCGGACAATTTCCGTCAGTTGCAACGGCGTGAGTCCCTGAAAAAGCGGGAGCGCCAAGAGAGGCTTGACGAGGGCATCAATCGCCATCGTTCGGAAACTCCAAGTGACTGAAAACAGCTGACGCGGTGCTGACCGGCGCTCGCGATGAAGCGCGTATGCTTCAATAGCTGACTCGCGCGATGGCCTGCACGGTATCGGCGCGCGCGTGACACAATGCGTTGTGGATGTTTTACAGCCGCTTCAATGCCATCACGGCCGGACGACAAATCGCCCATGAGAAAACTGCAGGTCAGGGCGCGAGCTTGTAGCCACCACTCTCGGTGATGAGAAGCTCGGCATTGGAGGGATCTTTTTCGATTTTCTGCCGCAGACGATAAATGTGCGTTTCGAGCGTGTGGGTCGTGACGCCGGCGTTATAGCCCCAAACTTCATGCAGCAGCACATCGCGAGAAACGACTTTGTCTCCGGAGCGATAGAGATATTTGAGAATCGACGTCTCTTTTTCGGTGAGGCGGATCTTGGCGCCGGACGCATCGATCAAAAGCTTGGAAGCAGGCTTGAACGTATAGTTGCCGATTGTGAAGACGGCATCTTCACTTTGCTCGTGCTGTCGAAGCTGAGCGCGAATGCGCGCCAGCAGAACCGCGAATTTGAACGGCTTCAAAACGTAGTCGTTCGCGCCGGCGTCGAGGCCCAAAATCTGATCGGCATCCGAGGTATTCCCCGTCAACATGACGATCGGCGTTTTGAACCCCCCTTTCCGCAGCAGCTTGACCGCCTCGCGGCCATCCATGTCCGGGAGGCCGACATCGAACACCACGAGATCGAAACGCCCCGTTTTCGCGGCTTCTATCCCTTTGCTTGCCGTGCCGGCTTCGGAAACCTCGAATTCGTCGTGCAGGACGAGTTGATCTTTCAACGACGTGCGCAAATCGTCATCGTCGTCGACGAGGAGGACCTTTCGGGCCGTGCTCATGGACGGGGGCTCCCGGTTTCTTGCATTCTTTTGGCGTGGGACAGTAGCATCGCGTCTGCCGGGAACATAGGCTCTGGTGGCAAACAGGCAAGAGGAATGGCAGTTCCTTGAGGATCAGGTCGATCGTCAGGCGCCGCAAGCCGATGGCGACGCTCTTCGTTAGGGTATTGTCGCAAGCGGCACAGCGCGGTCATTTGCAGTTGGGAAGTCTGATTCTGCCCTGTGCCCTCGGCCGGTCCGGCATCAAAGCACGCAAGCGCGAGGGCGACGGCGCGACACCGCGGGGGCGGTTCCGTCTGCGGTACGGACTTTATCGCCCCAGCGCCGGGCGACCTCCGACGGTTCTTCCCTTCCGTGTCATTCATCGCGACGACGGCTGGTCCGACTGTCCTCGCGACCGAAACTATAACCGGCCCGTCAGATTTCCGTACGCCGCCAGCGCCGAGTGCCTCTGGCGGGACGATGGGCTTTATGACCTCATCGTTGTGCTCGGCTATAATGACGTGCCGCGCGTTCGTTATCGCGGCAGCGCCATCTTCCTGCATATCGCTCGCGATGATTTCCGTCCGACGGAGGGATGCATCGCGCTTCGGGCACGCGATCTGCGGCGGCTTCTGGCGCTTCTGCCGAAGGAGAGCGAGATCAGCATTCTCGCCTGAAGACATAAAAAAGGGCCCGACAGCTCGATGCGCCGGGCCCAAGTGGAGCACGTCTAGGTGGAGACGCGTGCTCGGGAGACAAAGAGAGATCCCGCGGCCCCGCATAGGAGCCACGGGAAAAGTCGTCCTTCAGTAGTGGTAGGCGCTCTCGCCGTGATCGACGAGGTCGAGACCCTCGCGCTCTTTTTCCTCCGACGGACGCAGACCGATAACGATATCGACCAGCTTGTAGAGGATTGCGGAGCCGATGCCCGACCACAGCAGCGTCATGCCGACCATCTTGGCCTGCGAGATCACCTGAGCGACCATGTCGTAGGTTCCGGACACCAACTCGCCCGGCTTCGAGGTGTAGTCGGCGATGCCGGCGCCACCCCAATCAGGATTGACGAGGAGGCCCGTGCCGATCGCGCCGACGATGCCGCCGATGCAGTGGACACCGAACACGTCCAGCGCATCGTCATAGCCGAGTGCGCTTTTCACTGCCGAGCAGAAGAAGAAGCAGATCGGGCTGACGACGAGGCCGAGGACGATTGATCCCATCACGCTCGCGAAGCCGCAAGCCGGTGTGATCGCCACGAGACCGGCAACGACGCCCGATGCCATGCCAAGCGCGGAAGGCTTGCCCTTCACGATCCATTCAACGATGCACCAAGAGAGGCCGGCCGCACACGTTGCGATGAAGGTGTTGATGAAGGGAACGCCAGCGAACTGGTTGACTTCGAGGTTCGAACCGACGTTGAACCCGAACCAGCCGACCCACAGAAGGGCTGCGCCGATCATCGTCATCACCAGCGAATGCGGAGGCATCGCCTCTTTGCCGTAGCCGATGCGCGGTCCGATGATCAGGCAGCCAACCAGACCAGCGATGCCCGAGTTGATGTGAACGACGGTGCCGCCGGCGAAGTCGAGCGCGCCCCACTTGAAGCCGATACCTGCGTCAGCCATCACGGCGTCGAAGTTAGCCTGTGCTGCAGCCTTCGCGTCTCCTGTCGCCGCAGCGAGCTTCTTCGCAGCATCAGCAAACGCATCCGGGCCGCCCCAATACCAGACCATGTGCGCGATCGGGAAGTAGATGAAGGTGACCCAAAGAGCCATGAACAAAAGCATTGCCGAGAACTTCGTCCGTTCGGCGATAGAGCCGAGGATAAGGCACGGCGTGATACATGCGAACGTCATCTGGAAGATGATGTACGTGTATTCCGGGATATAGACGCCGTTTGAGAACGTTCCTGCCAACGAATTCGAATCTACGCCTTTGAGGAACGCCTTCGAGAAGCCGCCGACGAAATCGTTCAGCGAACCACCGTTCGTGAACGCCATCGAGTAGCCATAGAGAACCCAGAGGATCGCGACGAGGCAGAGCGTTGCGAAGACCTGCATCATCATCGATAGCATGTTCTTCGTGCGGACGAGACCGCCGTAGAACAGCGCGAGACCCGGCACTGTCATCAGAAGAACCAGCACCGAGGCAATATACATAAAGGCGGAGTCGCCTTTATTCGGCACCGGTGGCGGCGGTGCCGCGGCGGCAGTGGTCGCCGCGTCCTGGGCCCACGCCGGTTCTATCATCAGCGCAATCGCGCCGAGGGCCCCCAAGACCCCTGCGTACCGCGCTATCTTTCGAAACTCCATGTTGTATGC
>CAYYDL010000274.1:0-1539 GCA_964470545.1 uncultured Hyphomicrobium sp.
ATGCGACGACGGCCCAGGCACGACGACCTGTCACTCCGAGCAGATGGCGTGCAAAGTGACGACACCCAAAACCTGCTTCGGCGCCTGGCTCTGCTTACCCATGTGACGCCGCCGTTCGCGGAAAATGAAGATTAGCGCCACGCCAGAAGAGGGCTTTATTTTCCTGATACTGGCGCTCCCTACGGGAGTCGAACCCGTCTTTTCAGATTGAAAATCTGACGTCCTAACCGATAGACGAAGGGAGCGTCGGTTGGCTTGCCAAGGGGCACCCTATAGTCGGCTTTGGGCGTCCTTGGCAAGCATGCCTGACCCTTCGCTCCTGCGACAGGATGGGCCACATCCTGCCGACGCCACATTTCCTACTGGCGGCGCGGATCGGCAGCATCTTCGATCTGCATTTCAATGCGCTCGCGGCCGCCCCATGTGTCTTTCCGGAGGTGCCCGGCGACGTGGAGCGGCATCCCGCTTGCCGACATCAAAAGGTCGCCGAGCGGCTGGCCCGCGGCCCGGAACGCGACGCCATCGACGCGCGAACCGTCACCACCTTCGAGGATCACGCGGATATGCGCGTCGGCGATGATCTTGCCGAACTTCACCCGATGCGCCGGCAGAGCGAAGCGTGCCTCCGCATTACCCTGACCGAACGGGCTGACACGTTCGATCAGCTCCATCAGCTCCGAAGTCGCGCCGGAGGCGACGAGCGACGCGTCGATATCGAGGTGCGCGATATCACCGACACTCTGCGCAGCCGAACCGAGATGATCCTGAAGGAATGCTTCGAGCAGCGCGAGGCGATCGCGGCTGACCGTCAGTCCTGCTGCCATGGCGTGGCCGCCGCCTTTCGCCAAAAGACCTGCCGTGACGGCGGCGCGAATGGCGGCCCCGAGATCGATGCCGGGCACCGATCTGAGCGAGCCAGTTCCCATCGCGGTCGCCTCCCACGCGATCACGCAGGCTGGTCGGCGAAAGCGTTCGACAAGGCGGCTTGCGACAAGACCGACGACGCCCTTGTGCCACGCGTCGGAAGCGACGACGAGGATTGCGCGTGCGGGATTATCCGTCAGCTGGCGATCGGCGATTGCCAGAGCCTCTTCGAGCACCAGCGTCTCGATATCCTTGCGTTCCTTGTTGAGCCGATTGAGAAGCTCGGCGATGCGCTGCGCTTCGACCGGATCTGATGTCGAAAGCAGCGTCGCACCCAAGGCGGCGTTGCCGATGCGGCCGCCTGCGTTGATGCGCGGCCCCAAAATAAAGCCCAAATGATAGGGCGTTGGCGCGACCGACAGTCCTGCCGCATCGGCGAGTGCGGTCAAGCCGACGTTCTCCCGCGCACGCATGACCGCGAGGCCCTTCTTGACGTAGGCGCGATTGAGCCCGACGAGCGGCACAACATCGGCGACGGTGGCGAGCGCCACCAAATCGAGTAGCGCCAAAAGATCCGGCTCACGCGAGCCGCCGTAGTAGCCACGGCGGCGAAGCTCGCGTGTCGTCGCCACGAGCACGAGGAAGACGACGCCCGCCGCACACAGCATCCCCTGC
>CAYYDL010000275.1:0-4126 GCA_964470545.1 uncultured Hyphomicrobium sp.
CACCGCCAGAACGGCCAGCGCAAACGTCCAGAAGAAATAGCTTTCCATCATTGCCTCGCGGGCGGGTTCACCGGCTGTGCCGGTATCTTTCTCTCGTCAACGGTTCGATAGCGCCGAGTTGACCACATGTTAACCCTCTTAAGCGAAGTCTTAGACAAGCGAAAATCGCCGCACCGTTGCGGCACAGTTGCAGTTGCGTTTGAGTTCCATATCCATGCCCCAATCCGAAGCCTCGATTTTCGAGAATCAGTTAGATTCTCGCCCCATGAAGGATCGCGAGGCGTTGAGGATCGATGCCGCCCCGATCGATCCGCTGAACTCAGCGGAAGGGTTCGGCGGCTTCCTCCCCATGATCATTATCGCGGCTGCGGGCGGCGCAGTTTTGTTCGGGCTGCTCGCGAGCGGCTCCGGCGAGCCGCTGCTCTTGACCGTCATTGCTCTGCTCGCGATGTTCGGCACCTTCATGCTCTTTGCGATTGCGGCTGGTCATTTGCGGTTCGGCGCGCGCGTCGTACCCGGTGATTTGCTCAAGGCGGCCATGGACGCCTGTGACGAACCGCAAATCATTGCGCAGGCCGATGGTACCATTCTTTATGCCAACTCTGCGGTCGAAAAGGTTTTGGGTCGGCACGAGGCCGGACCGTTCTCGGCGATCGAGACGGCCCTTTCGGCCGACGCTGACGGGACCCAAGCCTTTTTCCGCCTGACGCGCGCTGCCGAACGCGGGGAGACGCGGGCGGAAAATGTCCGGCTGCGGCTCGGGGGCGGCCGGGAATTTTCGTGGGCGCGCATTCAGGTGCGGCCGTTCTCGTCGCCCGACGGAGCATCAGGTCTTGGACTGCGGCGACAGCGCCTCGTCTCCTGGCAGGTCACCGACGTCACGAGCGAGAAAAGCCGCGAGGCGCAGCATATCGAAAAGCTCGAAGCGGCGCTCGCGGGTTTCGACGCGATGCCGGCCGGCTTCATGTGGATCTCAAAGGACGGCGCGATCGTCCACGTCAATGCGGCATTCGAGAATTGGCTTGGGTATCCGGCGGGGAAGTTGAGAACGCGGAAGCTCGGCCTCGCGGAACTCGCGGGCGAGGAAGGGCTTCGCCTCTTGAAACACATGGCAGCCATTCCGGAAGCCGATCAACGCATCATCGATCTCGACCTCACGCGCCAGGACGGCCGCATCGTGGCGTTGACGCTGATGGTCGAACCGCTCGGAGATCCTGCGGCGCAGGGTTTCACGATCACGGCGATCAACCGGCAGACGACGGGGCTCGTCGATCGCGGCCAGCAAGACGTGCGCGCATCGCAGTTCTTCCAATCGGCACCGTTCGGGATTGCGGCGCTCGACGCGGAGGGGCGCATCGCCAATTGCAACACCGCGTTCATGCGCATGGTTCTCGACGGGAAGCCGGCGCAAGACGTGCTGGCGATCGAAGCGCTGTGCCGGACGGCGGAGCCTGAAGAGCGCCTGCTCATTGGTGCAGGGCTCGCGGACGCGCTCGCGGGGCGCGGCAACATTCAGCCGATCGAGATCACGGCGGGCGAGACCAAGCAATATACGCGCCGCATCTACATGTCGCCGCTTGCAGCCGTTCAAGGCGGTGCAGCAGCGGCGCTCTATGTGATGGATGCGACGGAGCAGAAGGCGCTCGAAAGCCGCGTCGCACAGGCTCAAAAGATGGAGGCCGTCGGCAATCTCGCGGGCGGCATCGCGCACGATTTCAACAACGTGCTGACGGCGATCATCGGTTTCTCGGATCTGCTGCTGCAGACGCATCGGCCGAGCGATCCGTCCTATCGGGACATCAAGAACATTCAGTCGGCGGCGAACCGCGCTGCGGGTCTGGTGAAGGGGCTCCTCGGCTTCTCGCGCAAGCAGACGCAACAAGTCTCCGTGTTCAACGTCGGCGATCTCGCTTCCGACATGCTGCCCGTGCTCAAGACGCAGGTCGGCGAGAAAATCGATCTCAAGATCCAGAGCGAACGCGACCTGTGGTATGTGAAGGCCGATAGCGATCAGCTCTATCAGGTGATCCTGAACCTCGTGCGCAATGCGCGCGACGCGATGCCGAACGGCGGCAAGCTGACGGTTCAAACGCGCAACGTCACGGAGCGCGAAAGTCAGAAGATGCGGGACGTCGTCGGCTTCACGCCGGGCGAATATGTGCTGGTCGAGGTAGCCGATACCGGCACCGGCATGAGCCCCGACGTCATGGCAAAGATCTTCGAGCCGTTCTTCACGACGAAGGGCGTCGGCAAGGGCACGGGCCTCGGGCTCGCCTCGGTCTACGGTATCGTCAAACAGTCGGGCGGCTTCATCCTTCCCGAGAGCGAGATCGGCAAAGGCACGACATTCAAGATCTTCCTGCCACGGCATTTCGTGGAAGAGGGCGATGAAGTCGAGACGGCGCTTCCGCAAACGATTGCCGCTGCCAAGAAGCAACTGACGGCGACGGATCTGACCGGCACCGGCCGCGTGCTGCTTGTCGAGGACGAGGTCGAGGTCCGGCAGTTTGCGGTCAGAGCGCTGAAGCGGCAGGGATATCAGGTGCTGGAAGCAGCCGACGGCGTCGAAGCGCTCGACATCATGGCGGCGAACGAAGGCAAGATCGACATCGTCGTATCCGACGTCGTGATGCCGGAGATGGATGGCCCCGCGCTCTTCAAGGAGCTTCGCAAGCGCAATCCGTCACTCAAGGTGATCTTCGTTTCCGGCTATCCGAACGAAGCCTTCCGCGAGAGCATGGGCTCGGACGATTTCGCGTTCCTGCCGAAGCCGTTCTCGCTGCCGCAACTCGCGGCGAAGGTGAAGGAAGAACTGGCGAAGTAGGATTTTTTGCGCTTCCGTTATCTTCGGCCAAACAAATGTGAAAACTGGGTCGACGCCCAGACGGGCATCCGCGATCACCTCCTCCTTTGTCATCCTCGGCTTTATGCCGAGAATCCATTTCTCAGCGCGGTGAAGCGCGATAGATCCTCGGGACGAGCCGAGGATGACATTTGTAAGAGGTCTGCGCGTGCCGGTCGCGGTGCGCGTTGCGTCACTCACACTTCGCCTTTGAGGCCCTTTTCGAAGTACTTGTGAACGATCTTGTCCTGGTTCTCGAGGAGCCAGTCGATCGAGGGCTGATAGTTCATCGCCTTGTGAATGGCGAGCGCCGTTGCCTTGCGATGGATGTCGAACAGGATCTTGTGATCGAGCTTTTCGATCGTCGACACGACGGGGTTCAGCCACACCGATACGATGATCCCGAGATCGTCGACCTTGTCCTTCGGCAGATCGCCTGCGCGGACGGCGTCGAGCACGCCCATTGCCGTTGCATACTGGACGGTTCCCATCAGGATATTCGTGTAGCGTTCATTGTCGACGGTCACTTTGCTGACGCACAGCGTCGGCGGGCGGACCATGACGTCGGTGTTCAGGAGCGACAGGACTCGACTGTGGCCTTTGACCTGATCGCCCAGAAGTGTCGCGAAGGCCGTTCCGAATGGCCCATCCATCTCGCCGATCGCGACTTCAGGCTCGGCCGCGGTGCCGGGTGGGCCGCCGGCGACGAGGGCTTCGCCGACGCGGATGCCGAAACGCCCTCCCGGGCGGAACGTAGTGCTCATGCTGTCACCTTGTGCTCGGATTGTCATTTGGGCGCCGATGCCGACGCACGAGGTGGGATAAACCAGAGTGGGGCCAGACGCGCCATAAGTTCTGGTTATGGCGCGTCTGACGGTCGCGATATTCCGAAACAGGACATCAGCTCTACTTGCAGGGAATTTCGATGAGGCCATCGGCTGCGGGCGAATACGTGCGGCACGTGGCAGGCGACGCAACCGAAACCGTTTTCGGCGCGGTATCCGCCTGCTCGTTTTCGGCGGTTTTCGTCGGCCTCGTGGTGGCGGCGACGGGCAACATGTCGCCGCGCTTCGCGACGCTCGTGTTCGCGGTTTGCGATGATGCTGCGGCCTGTTTGAGAACGGCGGCTCTCGCGGCTGCCTGCTGCTTCTTCAAGGCGGCGAGACGTGCGCGCTTTGTTGCGGCGGCGGCTGCGGCTGCCTCGGCCGCGCGTTGGGCCCGAAGCTCAGCGAGGCGTCTTTCCTGCGCTCTCGCGAACGCTTCCTCGAGGCGGCGACGGTCCTT
>CAYYDL010000276.1:0-2052 GCA_964470545.1 uncultured Hyphomicrobium sp.
TGGTACCTCCGCGATCCAAGTCAGCTGGTCTCGGAATGCTAGCGTGAGAATTGCGATCATGAGCGTCGCCAAATACCCGAGCGCGGCAATATTCTTACGCGTCAACAGCTGATCAAGCATCGGCCGGGTTCGACCTCGCGAGCAATGACTTCATGGTATCGCGATCTACCGTCCCGATGATCGCACCTCCGGAATTCACAACGGCAATTCGAGAGGCGCCCGAAAGGAAGTATCCGAGCGCAGCATCGAGCACTTTCGTCGCCTCGATGCGCGGCTCGCCCTGAAACGCGAATGGCTCCGTCAACGGCTTCGCAATTTGTCCAATCTTTATCGCGCGGACAGCAGGAACATCCGCGACAAAGCTTTTGACGTAGGCGTCAGCGGGATGGAGGATGAAGTCGAGGGCTGTGCCAATCTGCTTGATTTTGCCATCCTTCATGATGGCTATCCGATCTCCCAGGCGAGCCGCCTCCAGAAAGTCGTGGGTGACGAACACTATCGTTTTGTTCAGCTTTGCCTGGAGCCGTTGAAACTCGTCCTGCATTTGCTTTCGAATGAGTGGATCCAGTGCGCTGAATGGCTCATCGAGCAGCCACAGATCGGGGTCGGTCACCAACGACCGCGCAATGCCTATCCTTTGTTGCTGGCCGCCCGAAAGCTGCGACGGACGAGAATTCTCGCAACCGCCAAGCCCAACCAATTCTAGCATTGCGCGGGCCTTGTTACGCCGCTCGGCAGCCGATAGGCCGCGAACCCGAAGAGGAAATGCGACGTTATCAATCGCCGAAAGATGCGCCATAAGGCCGAAATTCTGAAAGACCATCCCGATCTTTCGCCGCCGAATGTCGATCAAGTCCGCACGCTTCGCCCGCAGGAAATCGAGGCCTTGAAACTTGATTTCTCCCGCCTCGGGCTCAATCAGACGCGACATGCAACGGAGCAACGTCGATTTGCCCGACCCTGAGAGGCCCATGATCATCAGAATTTCGCCCGCGCGAACATCCAAAGTTACGTCCGCGACGGCTGCGCTCGCTCCCTGCTCTCGGAGGCGCTCGATCTTTTCCTCGCCCGTCAATGGTTCGTTCAGTACGGCGCGAAGTGAGACAGGCAACGACCCGTAGATCTTCCATAGACTTTTGCACGACAGGATCGACGCGGGATTTTCAGCCTTGCACCCGCTGATGGATTGCAGAGTTTCATCGGAGAGGACAGCCGTCGTAGCCTCCAGGCGTTGGGCGCTGCCATCGAGCGTATTCCGCATCCTATCGACTTGCGTACCGCGCTCCAACACCTGATCCTTTCGCCCGCTAGCGCCCCACTGCAATTCCGCCGGAATTCGAGGACGTTGTTATTTCCTCGCTTCCGCCACCTTTTCTGCGTCTGCAATCCAGCCCTTCACTTCAGCGTCATGCGCCTTGACCCATTCGTCCGTCACTTGATCGATCGAGGCGCCACCGTCGTCGATTTTAGTGATCATATCGATCTGCTCGTCGTTGTGGATTGTTAGCGCTGATAAGAGTTTCACTGCGGCCGGCCACTTCTTGGCCATGTCGACCCAAGCTACCTTTCGCACGTCCCCCCGGACGAAATCACAGTCGTAGGTCGCTTTCGGATTGATGCCCACTTCCGGCTTGTCGAAGCAGCCGGGTTGATAGGGCGGCAGTTCAACCTGACGCAAATCGTACTTTCCGTATACCCAGTGCGGCTTGTACCACATCACCAGAAGCGGCAATTTTTTCGCGAAAGCATTTTTGATCTCTGCGACGATTGCCCCCTCACTTCCGGCAGGCATCGAAACGAACGGCAACCCCAAGGCCTTCAGACGGTCTTTGTTCGTGGTTACCCAATCTGCGGTGTAATCGACAAGACGACCTTCGGGTGCAGTGTCGGGCGTTGCAAACGCGCTGGCGCATTTTTTGAGGGCGGTCCAGTCAGGCAGTCCGGGGCACTTCTCCTCCATGTATCCAGCGTAGAACCAAGTCTCTACCGGCTTAAGTCCGAGCGCCCCGATATCAACCACCTTCTTACTTGCAATGGCTTTATCATAGGCAT
>CAYYDL010000277.1:0-2895 GCA_964470545.1 uncultured Hyphomicrobium sp.
GGCCGCAAGCCGCGCCGCTGGAGGATTTTCCGCCGCGAAGGTCTGCATCGCCAGGACGAACTGACTGAAGTTGATGACTGGAACGAATTCCGGAACCTTCACATCGCGTGCCACAGGCGGCGGAATCGCATCCGCAGCATCTGCCGGACTGCCAGCGCTGAACTTGGTCGGAGAAGCAAACGACGCGAACACCGCGCCGGCAACAAATATCATGGCTTTGAGATTCACGACGCACACCCCACACGATACGCGATGGGACTGCTCGTCGACTCCGGCCCGCACCGGTGCCGCGGCACCCTTCGAACAAAAGGCAGGGTAGCAACCTCCCGTAACCCCCATGCCCCAATCACTATTGTGCCAGCAACAAAGGCAGGAGAATGGCGCGAATGGTACTCGAAACGAGCGCAATCCTATCGTCGTGCATGCGATCCCGATAGCAAATCGCTGGCACAAAAAAACCGGCTCCGAGGAGGAGCCGGTCGAGGCACGGGGGAGGCAAGCATGAAATCGGAAGGAAAGCGTCGGTTATTCGCGTCCTGAAACGGCTAGCACGGCCATGATGCCAATCAGCGGAAGGGAGGCGAGAACCGATGCCGTCGCGATCGCATATTCGTTTCAGCCATCGGTCAAAGGAGAAAGCAGCGCTTGCGCATCGGGCAGCGAGGCGATGACCACGGTGACTGCGGTCGTGATGGCAGCAGCGGCAGAACCGGCAACAAGACCTGACATGACGTGCTCTCCTCTCGAATGGGGTTGAGATCAGAAATCGATCTCATGAGAGGAACATGCCCGATGCGACCTCGCCGATCTGTTCCGAGCGTGACAAAGCAATCGCGCCGCTAGCGAACGACACCGGCACCCAAATGTCCGGATGAGATAATAGCTATCTGTCGAGTTTCTCGATTTTGGCCGCCAAGTCCGGCACGACCGTCATGCGGAAGGTGTCGTGCTCACACTGCAGGATCCAGACTTTTTCGTTGGGCTTGGAACTTTGCGCGTCGAACCGCGCAGATTTAGGCTGGTTGCACGTGAAACCCTGGTCGCGCGCCTGCGAGGCAAGAAGATCCATGGGCGGCTCCTCGGCGCTTTCCGCAAGCGCGCTTGTTCCGGCAAGTCCGGCGGCCATCACCACAGTGATAAAAGCGATTTTGTTTCCCATGACCTTTATTCCGAGAATCGTTCCCGGAAATATACCGCGAAACCGCCCCTGAAAGGTCCGCCGCTGCCGTTCGAGGTAAATAATCTCCTGCGCCATTTGCCCCACGTCCGCACGGTGCTGCAACGGACCCCGAACCGCCGCCGGACGGCAACGGCCAGCGGAACACAAGCGCCCAGCCAACACAGGGGATGCGGCGGCACCCCGCAGGGAAGATGTACGCACCATCAAAACTTGTCCCCGCCCCCGGTTTTGCCGTACCTTGCGGCCGAACTCATCCCTTATTGACCGGATCAGCGCCCCGAATGACTTCGATCCCAAATTTCGCTCAAATCCCCCTCGATCCGGAAAGCCCTGGCACGCCTATAGCCACGATCAAAGCGCCTGAGGCACCCATCTGGGAAACGCCCGAAGGCATCCCGGTGAAGCCCGTCTTCTCCGATGCCGATACGGCCGGGCTCGATTTCATTGACGGTCTGCCCGGCATCCCGCCGTTCGTGCGGGGGCCCTATCCGGCGATGTACGCGCTGCAGCCCTGGACCATCCGTCAGTATGCGGGCTTCTCCACCGCGGAAGATTCCAACGCCTTCTATCGCCGCAACATCGCCGCCGGTCAGAAGGGTCTTTCCATCGCCTTCGATCTCGCGACCCACCGCGGCTACGATTCCGACCATCCGCGCGTGAAGGGCGACGTCGGTATGGCAGGCGTCGCGATCGATTCCATTTACGACATGCGCACACTGTTCGACGGCATTCCACTCCAGGACATGACCGTCTCGATGACGATGAACGGTGCCGTGCTGCCGGTACTCGCGCTCTTTATCGTGGCCGGTGAAGAACAGGGCGTCCCGCCGGAGAAGCTCGCCGGGACCATTCAGAACGACATTCTGAAAGAGTTCATGGTGCGCAACACCTACATCTATCCGCCCGCACCATCGATGCGCATCGTCTCGGACATTTTCGCCTACACCTCCGCGAACATGCCGAAGTTTAATTCGATCTCGATTTCCGGCTACCACATGCAGGAAGCGGGAGCGACGGCTGACCTCGAACTCGGCTACACGATCGCAGACGGCATCGAATATGCGCGCGCGGGAGTCGCGGCAGGTCTCGACATCGACGCCTTCGCGCCGCGCCTGTCGTTCTTCTGGGCGATCGGCATGAACTACTTCATGGAAATCGCCAAGATGCGCGCCGCGCGTCTGCTCTGGGCAAAGCTCATCAAGGACGAGTTCAAGCCGAAGGATCAGCGTTCGCTGTCTTTACGCACACACTCGCAGACATCGGGCTGGTCGCTGACGGCGCAAGACATCTTCAACAACGCGACGCGGACCTGCCTCGAAGCCATGGCCGCCACGCAAGGTCATACGCAGTCGCTGCACACCAACGGCCTGGACGAGGCGATCGCTCTGCCGACGGACTTCTCGGCGCGCATCGCCCGCAACACGCAGCTTCTGTTGCAACAGGAAAGCGGCACTTGCCGCACCATCGACCCGTGGGGCGGCAGCCATTACGTCGAACGCCTGACGTACGAGCTTGCCAAGAAGGCAATGTCGCACATCGAGGAAGTCGAGGATCAGGGCGGCATGGCAAAAGCCATCGCGGCCGGCATTCCGAAGCTGCGCATCGAAGAAGCCGCCGCGCGCACCCAGGCCCGCATCGACTCCGGCCAGCAGGTGATCGTCGGCGTCAACCGCTTCAAGCTGGCCGAGGAGAAGCCGATTGACGTGCTCAAGGTC
>CAYYDL010000278.1:0-8398 GCA_964470545.1 uncultured Hyphomicrobium sp.
GCCAACAAAGTTCTTGGCATCACACTCGCACTCGGCATTTTGGGGATTATCGCGGCCCTGGGAGCCTGGATCACCGGTGCGCGACGATCGGCAGCAAAACTTGCCGAAACGAATGTCGAACTGCGCCGGACGATCGTGGAACGTGAAGCTGCCGAACGGCAGATGCGCCAGATGCAAAAGATGGAAGCCATCGGGCAGCTGACAGGCGGTATCGCGCACGACTTCAATAACAGGCTGGCGGTGATCACGAGTGGCATCGGCCTGGCAAAGCGGCGCCTGGAGCGTGGCCAGGATGGTGTCGTTGATTTGCTTGACGGTGCGCTCGACGGCGCACATCGCGCGGCGCGCCTCGTCAGCCGGTTACTCGCCTTCGCCCGGCAGCAGCCTCTTTCTCCGAAACCTCTTGATGCCAACAAATTCGTTTCGGGCTTATCGGAACTGATCGCCAGATCGCTCGGCAGCACGATCCAGATGGAAACAGTTCTCGGCGGAGGTCTGTGGCCGGTACGTGTGGATGCTACCCAGCTCGAGTCGAGCATTCTTAATCTCTGTGTCAACGCACGAGATGCGATGCCAGAAGGCGGGCGCCTGACACTCGAAACGGCAAACTTCTATCTCGACGAGATTTACAGCGCACATCATCCCGACGTGCCGCCGGGACAATACGTTCTCATCGCTGTTACGGATACCGGTTCGGGCATGGACGCGAAAACTGCCGAAAAAGCCTTCGAGCCGTTTTTCACGACCAAGGCAGCGGGGAAAGGAACGGGCCTCGGGCTGCCGCAGGTCTATGGGTTCGTGAAGCAATCGGGTGGCCACATCAAAATCTACTCCGAGCCGAACCAGGGCACCACGGTCAAGATTTACCTGCCACGATATCGGGAGGGAGTTCCGCTGGAGGCGGACAGCGCGCCCACGGTTCCCATCGCTGCAGGCAACGAAACGGTCCTTCTCGTCGAAGACGATGCAAAATTGCTGGAGCTGACTACCGCATCGTTGCGCGAAATGGGCTACAATGTGATCCCCGCCGCTCACGCGACAGAAGCACTTGCGGTTATCTCCCAGAATACGACAATCGATCTCCTGCTGACCGACATCGTCATGCCGGATATCAACGGGCGAAAGCTTGCGGACCAAGCGAGAGAGATTCGTCCGACCCTCAAAGTTCTTTATATGACAGGATTCACGCGAAACGCCGTCGTTCACAATGGCGTTTTGGACGACGGTGTCCAATTGCTCGCCAAACCTTTCACCCTCGACGAACTCGCGAAAAAAGTTCGTGAAGCGCTCGTCACTAAGGACGCGCCGCAGGTCTAGAGCGTGTCAGTTAGAACTTCACCGGCCCATGGGAGGGGAGGGGCGCCTCACAGGCTGCTTCCACACGGAATAACCGTGAGCGGCGATGCCGATTCCCCAGCCGATGAGCGGCCAATAAAACCAGAGGTGGTCGGGGTGCATCAGATTGACGACGATGAGGATCGCATTGACGAGCACGTAGGCCAGAAGATGATATCTGAAGCCCTGGTTCTGCAGCAGCTTGTTCATAGCGGTCTCCATTCCGATCTTATAATTGTTCAGTGTGACGCGTTGGGGGAGTGTGCGCATATATATAGCTCAACGTGACAATGGCCTATCGATTTACCTTGGCTCGGTGTTAGCCGCCCAATTGCTGGAACGCAGGCCGTTCGACCGACGTTGAAATCTGAACTGATCGAAGAGGTCTCGCCGCCATGGGTACTGAGAAATCAAAATCGGAAGTCGACAAGGAACTCGATGAAGCCCTTGACGAAACGTTTCCTGCCAGTGATGCCATCGCAGTCGACGCTAAAAGCGACCAGCCGTTGCGGCCAATGGATCGGAAACCTCCGCGTATTGACAAGGAACTTGTCGAAAAACTTTCAGAGAAAGCTAAGAACAAGGAAAAATAAGCCGAACGCCGGGAATGCACCGTCCTGCTCGGAACCGAAACCGCTGCGCAAATCGCCGGTCAAGGCGCTTCGGCCGCGGGTGTTCCATTACCACTCGTCGCACGGGAGAAACTGCCTTCCCAGTCCATGTATGCTCCCGCGAACACCATGCCGATGAGGAGCACAAGAGCGCCGAGGCAGGCCGAGTGCATCGTCGGACGCACCATATCGTCAATGACTCGTTTCTCGTCCGTTCGGGGATCGATGTACATCGGCGTTCTTCCCCTCGCTCTCTAGACGATGACTACCAAGGAGCGCGGCGAAGAGTTCCATGTCCGCCATCTTTACAGCGTTCATTCGGACGGCACTGACCAAATCAGCCGGTGCCGGCAAAACGAGAAGTGAATTATGGCCATTCGGCAAGTCGGAGCTCTTCCCATACGGAAATTGCGGGGCGGCGGTCTTGAAGTTCTGTTGGTGTCGTCGCGTGAAACCGGACGGTGGGTGATTCCGAAAGGTTGGCCGGCAAAGCGGCTCAGCGATGCGAAAGCTGCCGCGCGCGAGGCCCGGCAGGAAGCGGGCGTAACCGGAAAGATCAGCGAGTTACCGATTGGCGGCTACCGCTATCGCAAGCGCATGCCTGGCGGCCTCGTTCGCGTGATCGACGTCGACGTCTATGTTTTACGGGTCAAAAAGCAGCGAAAATCGTGGCGAGAAAAGCGCGAACGCAAGCGCGTGTGGTTCCCACAGGACGAAGCTGCAAAAAAAGTCAGGGAGCCGCGTCTAAGAGCGCTTATTTCTGATTTCCGCGTGGCGAGCGATTTGTAGCGCGCATCGCCTGCTCCGCCGTCCTGCTTTCCCAGCCGTAGACGGAGCGGCCCCCGAATTCAGGAGATCTCGTCCGTTCGCGCGCGAGATGCGCTTCCAACGCAGGGCCGTTTTCGGACCTTTCCAGATGCCGTGCTTGCTCGTCCAGCCGTCTCAAGGCGGAAAGCCGTTCGGAGTTTACGAGTTTCGCGTTTTGGACGGCCGAATTCAAGACATTTATCGTTTCATCATAGACCTTGATAGGGACCGGAAACGGGTGCCGATCTTTTCCTCCTAGAGCCAGAGAAAAGCGGCCCGGGTCCTGGAAACGATACGGTGCGCCGTGCACGATTTCGGCAACCATGGCCAAGGACTGCACCGTCCTCGCGCCGACCCCAGGCACCAATAACAACTCAGGAAAATCGACAGGCCCGCTCGCCGTTGCCGCCGCCAGCGTCCCGTGCAATCGGCGCGTGAAGACGTCGCTCGCGAGAACCTCATGATGAGCTGGCATTACGAGGTGCGGCAGCGACGGCTGCTCAGATGCCGAACGTGGTGTCTGCTTCGCAAGTCTCTCGATGATTCTGTCGGGACCGAGTTTTGCGAGCAAGTCGAGCTGAGCCGATCTCGACTTCTCCGCGCGCCGGTCCGTCAGATTGATGATTTCGCCCTGATCGGGACCTTCGATCGCCGTGTGGGGCTGATCGACAAAGCTCGAGAACGCGCCAGAATGCCAATGATATCGACGCGCCTGCCGCTTGTTGCCGTTCATGCCCTGCTGGACGACCGTCCATCGACCCTCCTTCGTGACGAAGAACCCATGGAGGTAAAGGTCAAAGCCATCCTGAACCGCGGCGCTATCGACTTTTGCGACAAGCCTGCTTGCACGCACCAGGCCAAGCGCATCGAGGCCAATCCGATCGCCAAGTACGTTCAGCTCATCCGGAGTCCGCCGCGAATGGCGTCCTCGGCCTCCGCAGACGTAGATGCCGAGTTCATCCCCAAGCGGTTCCAGACCGCGCTTCAGCGCGCCGATAACGCTGGTCGTTATGCCGGAGGAATGCCAGTCCATCCCCATGACCGCGCCGAACGACTGAAACCAGAACGGATGCGCGAGCCGGCATAGCAGTTCGTCGCGGCCATAATGCTCAATGATCGCCTGGCAGATCACCGCGCCGAGTGCCGCCATCCTTCCGGCGAGCCACGCAGGTATGCGGCCATTGTGAAGCGGAAGATCAGCGCTGCCGGTGCGGCGTGCCATCGAATATTGCTCATCCCGGTTCGGCAGACCGATCGCAGCCGAACCGATCGCCGGCGTTGCCTTTGCTATCCCGAATCCAGACTGACATGTTCGGGTGCGGGCGGCAAACGTAAGTGTAAGTGCGTTTTGGAAATTGGTTTCGATCGCCGCGCCGGAACGGTCCGGGGACTAGTCTCTTGGAAAAAGCGTCAAAATTGGGCGTGGAGACTCACTTCGGATGAACGTGTGCGACTGTGGCTCGCGCGACGGCATCACGGCGACATCAGGCAGGTTCAAATCGCGTTTCGCACGCTCAAATGCAGCTTCGAACTTAGCTTTCTTTTCCAGACGAGACGCGCGCGCCCGACGCGTAAATTCGCTCAGCTTCATATATCAATCCTGTTGATGAGCCTATCGGAGCACCGGGAGGCATTTGCCATCGCCGGTGCTCCTTAAACGGGGAGCAATTCGCTCCATCCGGAAGAGGAAACGCGGTGGCGGCTCGGTCGTTCCACGAGTGTCGTTGCGTCGTTTAGGCTAGCCGATTTGTTCAGCGGTGACCGCCGCTCATCGAGTGGCTTCCCGAAGTGGATGACATTCGTCCAAATGACGGCCGAGACGATATCGATCCGAACGAGCTCGAGCCTATTTGCGTCCGACCGAACGACGTCGATCCGATCGACGGTGCCAGCGTCGATGAGCGCAGCGATCTCATGAATGTCGAAGAACCGGCGGCCGTCGGGCTGGTCGACATTGTTTCGATCGTGCTCGCCCGGTTGACTGCCGCCGAACCTATGAGAGGTCCCATCGAGGTGGACCGAGAGCGTCCTACTGACCGCAAGAAGATGTCTTCGGATGCTGCGGCAGATAGATTGGACAGGAACGTTTGAGTCGATGTCGGTTCAGCGATGATAGCCGGATACGGATTCGCTGATAGTGGAGACGGCATCGTCGAACTGCCCGTCGTCGCGCCCGGCATCGTGAGCGTCGTCGTTTGCTGCACCGACCCTAGCGAGACGCCCGGATCAGTCGGCACGAGAGAACTCGGCGTAGACGAAGCGGAGTCTGGATTCAAAAGGGAGGCTGAACTCGATGGATCAATTTGGAGAGACAAGCTGCTCGGCGCCGCGGGATCAACACGGTTTGTTTCCGTGGGTGACTGATTGAAAGTGGCAGGGGGTTCGGAACTCGAATCGCCTGCGGATGTCGTCTGCTGTTGGCCGCTCACCGGATTGGTAGGCGTCGGCGTCAACGGTGTCGCCGTATTGGGGTTCGTCGGCGTCAGCGGGCTGCTTGTGTCCGTCTGATTAGAGGGTGTCTGAATGGAGGGCGTCTGCTCGAAACCGGGTGTTTGAGTGTTGGCGTCCTGCGCCCAAGCGCATGGAGCTATGCCAATACAGACTGCCGTGATGAACGTTCCTAAGACTTTCTTCATGGTCAGCGCTCCTAGAGCCGCCCAAGAGATAAGAACGCGTAACAGGATTGCCAGTTCCAGTTTTGCCCGGGCGGTTGGTTTGTCGCAGGAATGGTTGCAGCGCATCGTTAACGCCTTCCCTGCATTGAACGCGGAAATAGTCATGAGCTTGCCATGGTTTCGGATTGAAAGGGTGAGGTGATTCCGATCAGGAGCTTCCATGAGAATAAGTAAAATTGCGAGCGCCTTCGCCCTCTTCTTGGCGTTGGGTACGGCCGCTGCGCAGGCATCGCCTGGCTATACCACCGCAAACGTCAATATGAGGACGGGACCAGACACGGATTTCCCAAGCGTGGGGGTCATTCCTGAGGGCGACCCCATCGATGTCAGAGGTTGTTTGCGGGATGAATCGTGGTGCGATGTCCGATGGGGCGACAATCGCGGCTGGGTCTACAGTGAATATCTCGGCTTCGATTACCACGGCCAGACAGCCCTTCTGCCCGACGTCGGCATTGGGGCCTTCGGTATTCCTGTTGTCGCGTTCGTCGCGTCCGATTATTGGAACCGGTTTTATGTCGGCCGCCCCTGGTACGCCGACCGGCAAAGATGGTTCGGCTATCACATTCGGCCGCGGCCAGGCTGGCATGCTCCGCCTTCCGGTCCACGCCATGCAGGCTGGTGGCGTTCAGGATATCATGCTCCGAACGGTATGAAGCCACCGCCGGGCCGGGGCTGGAAGCGTCCGGATCATCGTCCGGATCATCGTCGTCACGACGACCGGCGTTGACATTCGAACGAGATTGAGATGCGCTCGGAAGCTTGCTTCCGGGCGCTTTTTCGTTCGGCGAAGCGGAAGCGCTCCTTAGCGCCGGCGCAGATTTGGGTTTCTCATCGTCGGATCGGCGAACGTCGGATCAAAGTTCTGTTTGATCAAAGACGGATACGTAGACTTTGTCGGAGAGGAGCCGGTCGCGGACATGCCCACACCAAGCTGACTTGACGGCGGAACTCTAACCATCGGCGGATTCGACGGCGCTGGTGACGTATTCAATCTCAGCTGCGCATAGGCGGGCGAGGCAAGAGCCAGCGTCGCCGCGATAGCTAGAATTGTCCTGCTCATAAATCCCCCTTTATTCGTCGGATGGCGTGACGGCGCGTCAGAGCTTCGTTGACCCCACACCCAATATGGTGATGCTCTCGATCGCTAACAACCTCCAACTTTCCTGCCACCGCGATAGCGTCGCTGTGAGACCACCCGCCTTTCTCTTGCCCTCCTTGCATTGGCTGATGAACCCGGGGAGCAGGGGTGCGAACGATGGGACCCGTTGCGTCTAGACTGTTTTCGGCATTTGTGCTGATCGGCATCCAATCGATTTCCGTTCGGGCAGATGACCACATTTCGCAAGCGCCATCTGACAAGGCGGCCCTCCCCGAATTCATTCCGACGACCGGACGCGCCAACTACGCGAAGGCCATCAACGATAATTCCGCTGGCACGGTGTCCGCAAGACATGCCGCGGAAGCCCTGAGTGCGAAATTTGCCGAAGTAGCGACCAGCTCAATCAGCAAGGACGATCAAGGCGTCGCGGTCCATCCGAAATCACGCACCGAAGCGACCGATAGGGGCGATATACGATCCATCGTGCTGACAGCCAACCAACTCGACGATCCCAAGGATGTGAAGATGGCAGCAGGAGGGCCGCACGAAATATCTTCCGCCAAGACTCATCCGTTGCCGCGTCGTTCGCTTCGAATAAGAGAACCTGTTCGCAGCTCCGATAGCTCAGGAGGAACTCTCGCAAGCATCGGACAGAAAGTCGGCTTTCTTCATCTGCTGACCAACCCTGCGCTATGGAAGTGAGCACGCCCATGTCGCCGTGGGATCGAAGGCCGCGCTCTTGAGCTTCGCGATGTCACGTTCGCCACCGTCGGCAAGCGCGCAGACGCGCTGAACGATAGCGTCGGCCGAAACTTCAGGATCGCTCTTGCGAGCCTGCACCAAAATTTCATTCAGAATTCGAGCAAGGTTTTTCAGCTCGTCCGAACTATAGGCGACGTGCATTCCCATCATCCCGAGTTATCGAAGTCGGACTGTCCGGCGGCTCGACGCACCCAAAGGCCGCCCTGCAGGGGTCCGGTTGCAGAACGCAAATGGAGCAACCGAGTTCCGCGATACGCGCTCGTGCGGCGCCGGCCGCCCCGAGTCCATCGCGTAACACTTGCCGCGACAACCCGCAGCCGCGGCTGCAATCGCTGGTGAAATTTCGCGAATGCTAAAGACGCCTCGCCCCGACGCATGCCAGCATGATCGCGATCTCAACCTCTGTTGCTGATGCGGAAGGTGAGCAGATGGGAAATCTGGTTCTTCTAAGTGGCGAGCGAGCGAAGAAAGAGTTGGAGGAAAAGCAGAGAATCATTGTCGGCCTGAAGGA
Source organism: uncultured Hyphomicrobium sp. (assembly GCA_964470545.1). Taxonomy (GTDB): domain Bacteria; phylum Pseudomonadota; class Alphaproteobacteria; order Rhizobiales; family Hyphomicrobiaceae; genus Hyphomicrobium_B. The sequence goes on from CAYYDL010000278.1 coordinate 7,801, forward strand.
ACTGCTGGCCCGCGCCGAATGCGGGGAGCTCAAGGCGATCTGCTATGCCAGCGTCGACGCTGACGGTCAGAACGTCACTCTTGGGATTTTGCAGGACGACAAGACCGGCCTTCATGAGCTGATCGGTCTTTCGCAGATGCTGAGCGACGCTATTCTGCAAGGAGCGCGGGATTAACGCGCGCGCTCTTGAAGCGCCTCTGGCGCCATCGAACGCCGGCACGACGAGATCGCTTCATAAGAGGGAAAACCGATCAGGTGCGAGATAACCACCTCGCACCTGATGGGATGCGTTAGCCGACGTGCTTCTTGGTTTTCTTCGCGGCGACATGCTTCTTCGTGTGCTTCGATGCCACGTGCTTTTTGGTGTGCTTCGAAGCAACGTGCTTTTTCGTGACGTGCTTGGTCGCGACGTGCTTCGTGACGTGATGGGAATGATGATGCACGGGCTTCGCGTCCGAAGCTGCATTTGCTGCGCCGGCACCGAGGATCATCGCAGCTGCCGCTAAGGCCAAGGTCGAAGTGAAGGTTGTCTTCATCTGGTAGGCTCCGTTGAAATTTGCAACGTCGACTGACGTTGCGATGTGACGCCGTGGTACGC
>CAYYDL010000279.1:0-2550 GCA_964470545.1 uncultured Hyphomicrobium sp.
ACTCGAAGAGCACGAGCGCATGACGTCGTGTGCCGAAGAAGTTCTAAAGCGTCTTGGCCTGCCGTTCCGCACGATGCTTCTCTGCACCGGCGACATGGGGTTCGCCTCGCAGAAAACCTACGACATCGAGGTCTGGCTGCCGGGGCAAAACGCCTATCGCGAAATCTCGTCCTGCTCTGTGTGCGGCGATTTCCAGGCACGCCGCATGGATGCACGTTTCCGTCCGAAAGACGGCGGCAAACCCGTTTACGTCAACACGCTGAATGGTTCCGGCCTCGCCGTCGGCCGCACGTTAATTGCCGTGCTCGAAAATTATCAGCAGGCAGACGGTAGCGTTGTCATTCCCGACGCGCTTCGCCCGTACATGGGCGGCATCGCGCAGATCCAGAAAGCATAAGCGCGCCGGGCGGCCGGCTCCCCGGAGGGGAGTCGCCCGGCGCAAAAGAAAGAATCCTATGCGTATCCTCATCACCAACGACGACGGTATCAACGCGCGGGGGCTCGAAATTCTCAAAGCCATTGCGCTCGGAATTTCGCCTGATGTCTGGACCGTCGCGCCCGAGACCAACCAATCCGGCACGGCGCATTCGATGACGCTCCACACGCCGCTCAGACAACGCAAGCTCGACGAGCGCACCTACGCGATAGCCGGAACGCCGACGGACTGCGTGATCATGGCCGTTCGCCACATCCTCATCGATCAGCCGCCCGATCTCATCCTGTCGGGCGTCAACCACGGTTCTAATCTGGCCGAAGACGTCACCTATTCAGGCACCGTCGCTGCGGCAATGGAAGGCGCGATCCTCGGCATCCCCTCGATTGCGCTTTCTTTGATGATGGGATTTGAGGAGGGTGGGCGCCGCGCGCTGTGGGACACCCCTCTTGCGCACGCGCCCTCGCTCATCCGAAAACTGCTTGATGAAAAATGGGACGCGAAGACGCTCATCAACGTCAATTTTCCCGATGCGGCCCCGGAGGACATCAAAGGCGTCGCGGTGACGTCGCAAGGCGTTCGCGATCAGGCGCTTCTCGATATCGACAGTCGCACCGATCCGTGGGGCACGCCTTATTTTTGGTTCGGATTTGAGCGGAGAAAATCGACGCTCGTTCCAGGGACCGATCTTGCCGCGATCACTGAAGGCAAAATTTCCGTCACGCCCTTGAGCGTCGATCTCACCGACCACGGCCTATTGAAATCGCTTGAGCGCCGCCTCGCTTGACTGACGGTGTCGGGGCGCGGCGTTTATCAAACGGCCCCCGGAAAGACGAAATCTATCCGCGAAGTGAGCGCAATTCTCGTCTAAGTGAAAATGCCGGAGCGGTGTGCACGCATCGCTTTCCGACACGGCTTCTTCTTCTTCTTCTTCTTCTTCAGCTTGGCCGCTCACTCTCTGGGCAGGAGCGCGCGGCTCTTATCACGGCACGACAAATCGGGGCATCGACATAAAATCGCGCAGCGGTGTTTACCGCCTGTTAACCGGTTAAAGGTTAATGGATGGTGCGAGTAGAGGTGCGTACCATGATGAGTTGTGTTGGCGTAGGCCAGTGCGGGCGCTTGGGCCTCAAGTCCGCCAGAGCTTTTTCCGTAATATTTACAAGCATCGTCCTGGTCGGATGCAGCGCCGATGTTCGCCGCTTCGACAGTACGTCCTTCAATTTCGACGATCCGCCGGAAACAGGTAGTAACCCTGTTCCCCCTGAGCCCGTGCACACCAGTTCACTGAGCGATAACCAATCGGTCGACGGGGCGACGCCGCGCGGACCCTAGGGCGCCGGCGCTTCGAATGTGCAGGTCGCCGCGCTTTCCGATACGAACGACGGTCCGCCGCCTTATGCCCCCCCGCCACCGCAGCAGTATCAGCAACCGTCGTACCGGCAACCGGCCTATCAGCAGCCGGCGTATCGCCAGCCCGCATATCAGGCGAAGCCGTTCGGGCAGGCGGCCCGCCAACCAAGCTATGACCGCTCAAGCGCAACCCCGCACACGTCTCATATCGCCAAGGGCGAACTGATTGAGGTGCAGCCGGGCGATACGCTCTATGGCTTGTCGCGCCGCCACCACGTTTCGCTCACCGAGTTGACGTCGCTCAACAACCTCAGCAACCCGAACATACATCCGGGGCAGAAACTTTACTTGCCCGCGTCTGAGACGGCGTCGGCATCGCGGTCGAGTGCTGCGGCTGCAAGCGCTGCCGTCGAAGCTGCACGGCCTGCGCCTGTGCCGCTCGCCCAAGCGTCGCCGGAAGTCGCCGCCAGATACAATGCGAGCTATACAGTGAAGCCGGGCGACTCTCTGTATGGGATCGCGCGCGAACATCGCGTCAAGGTCTCAGAGCTGCAGCAGGTCAACGGCATTAGCGATCCGCTTCGCGTCAAGCCGGGCGTGACACTCCGGGTTCCGGGCGAAGGCGTGGCTGACGCACCGCCGCGGGTCGCGCGGAACACGCCGCCCGCGCCGCCGCTCCCGCAATATGCGGCCGCTCAGGTCGCACCTTCCGCGGCCGCAAAGTCCTCCGAGCCGGAACGCTACGGTGAATCGACGACGATGCA
>CAYYDL010000280.1:0-1576 GCA_964470545.1 uncultured Hyphomicrobium sp.
GCGGTCGCGTTCTGCTGGTCCTGACGACCAACCTTGATGCCCAGCGCCCCGTGGTCTGGAACATGGGTGAGATCGCGCTCAACAGATCGCCTGAGGCAACCGAGCTTTTCCGCAAGGTCATTCTGGCGTCGGCCGCGATCCCGGCAGCCTTCCCGCCCGTCAAGATCGAAGTCGAAGCCGACGGCAAGATGTATGACGAATTGCATGTCGATGGCGGAACGACGCGCGAGGTCTTTGTCAGCCCGGTCGAGGCGCCACTGAAGGCTTTCGACGTGCTTTACGATAAACCGCCGATCCGGCGTTACTTCATCATCAAGAACGGCAAAGCGACACCCGACCAGGAAGTCGTGAAGCCGACGACCCTTCAGATCGCGGGCCGCGCGATTTCAACGCTCATCAAGAGCCAGAACATGGGCGAGGTCTACCACATCTATCGCGTCGCCTTGGACGGCGGTGCCGACTTCAACTTTCTCGCCGTGCCGCCGTCTTTCGATTACAAGACGAAGGAAATCTACGATCCGAAATATCAGGCAGCGCTCTATGCAGAGGGCATGGCCGTTGGCCGTCGAGGCGTCTGGATGAAACATCCGCCTGGAGTGGCGCCAATCAAAGTCAACGGCGAGCAACCGAAGCCAGCAGTACCGTCGCCTCTGGCGGCGGCCGGTAGCGGCTGAACATCAGTTCATTGCCAGAAGACATAAAGCAAAAGCGCCAGCGTCGCCGCTAGCGCCTTCGATAGTTCTCATGAATACGATGATCAGAACCAGTGCGGCTGCCACCAGTGAAGCAGCGCCTGGACCGTGGTTGGCGAGATCAGATAGGCAATGCCGATAAGCGCGGCTACTCCGATCAAAATGAGGAACAGCGTCATCCCGACCGGCGTGCGATAACTGAGCCCCGTACCCGGAATGCCGAGCGTCACCTGCTCGCCGCGCTTGCCCACGTTGAGCGTGGCGCCCCGCCCACCGAGGCTGCCGCTGACTCCGGTCTTGCTGAGATTGATGCGAACGCCGGGCAGGATCGTGAACGTCTTGCGAAACCGGAAGTAACCCATCTCATTCTCCTCGTCGGCGGCCGCCAATGGGAACAGCCAAATTCCCCTGCGGCAATGCCCGTCTGCGAATCCCTGAAAAGGCTAGTCGTTCCAAATGTGACTTTCAACGCATTCGGAGCGTTTCACCCCTTGCCGCGGAGGATATTCGAGAAGGACGTCAGCTTGCGCTTCAACTGGCCGACCATCGTATTTCGCTCTTGCAGTCTCTCGTGAGCCGATTCGCGATCGAGAGGCGTGCCATATTTCTTATCGTTATCGACGTCCGCCTGCTTGAGCTTTTCTCGCTCGTCAGCGGTCAGTGGCCCGACGCGCGACATCGGCGGCCTGATGAGCGTGCGCTGAACCATCGACGGCTCGCCCTTATCATGCAACAGCGAAACGAGGGCCTCTCCGACCCCGAGTTCCTGAATGGCCCGCTCCGTATCGATGTTCGGATTCGGGCGGAAAGTTTGGGCAGCCGCGCGAATGGCCTTCTGTTCCTTCGGGGTGAACGCGCGCAACGCGTGCTGAATCCGGTTGCCA